>NZ_QRGP01000006.1 GCF_003367235.1 Sphingorhabdus pulchriflava | reverse complement strand
GCGCGATTGTCGGCGCGCAACACGGCCAGCCACGAACCAAGGTAATCGGCATGGCGCACGGTCGGGACGATCCCAAGCGCGGCGCACAGGAATGCCGATGTCAATTCGGCGCAAAGTTCCTCGCGGGCATACAGCGCCGAACCGAACCGCCCCGACTGGTCACGCGCCAGCCGCTGCGTGCTTCCCGCCCAATGGCCCAGTTCGTGCAGCGCCGTCCGGTAGAAGTCGATCTGCTGCGGGAACGCCGGTTGTGGCGGCACCTGCACATAATCACCGCCAATGTCATAGAAGGCCCGCGCGCCGCCGATGCGGAAATCCGCGCCGGTCGCGGCAATCAGCGCCTCCGCGCCCTCGTGCTGTTCGCACGGCGGCAACGGCGTCGGGTCGGCGGCCAGCCGCTCCGGCAGACCGTCGCACTGCGCCGCGTTGAACACCACGAAGCGTTTCAGGAACGGAATCGAGCGGGGTTCGCCCTCCGCGCCCTCGCCACCTTCGCGGCCATCCTCGGGGGTGAAGCGGTCGGCATAGAAGATCGTATGCCCGCGCTCACCCTTGCGGACACACCCGCCAGCGGCCAGCGCTTGCCGGAAGGTCAACCAATCCTGCGACGGGTAGCAGCCCTCGATGACCGCGCCCCACAGGATCAGCACATTGACGCCCGAATAAGCACGCCCCGAAACCGCGTTGCGGGGGAGGCCCGGCACCGCTGCCGCCGAGTTCCATGGCTGCGCCCAAGGGAAGCAACCCGCCTCAAGCTGGGCGATGATCTTGGCCGTCACCTCATCATAGAGCGATGCCCGCGCCGCGCCCTGCGCCTTGGCCCTGCCTGTCCCGCGCTTGCCGCCGCTCCGCCGTGTCCTGCCGTGATCCGCCATCGTCGCCTCCCTGCCCAAAAAACCACACCGGCCCCGGAGAGGGGGGTGGGCGGCAAAAAGCGACCAAGAGGCCCGGTGCGATCAGGCGCACCTGCAAGGCTGTAACAACGTGAAAGACCCGGCCTGCCGGGTTGCGCCTGAGCGCGACGGGCCTAGCCGGAAGCGCCGCCCATCCCCCTCTTCGGGGAAGGCCACAAGAACGCCGGCGCATCCGCGCCGTCCACAATCAGTCGAAGATCATCGAGACAACCCCGCCGCGCAGCGGCCGAACAGGAAACGGCACCCTTGCACGGCGCGACGCCGACGGACGCCCTGCGCCCGGACCTGTGGGCCAGCGGGCGTCCGGCCAG
>NZ_QRGP01000005.1 GCF_003367235.1 Sphingorhabdus pulchriflava | reverse complement strand
CGAGGAACTTTGCGCCGAATTGACATCGGCATTCCTGTGCGCCGCGCTTGGGATCGTCCCGACCGTGCGCCATGCCGATTACCTTGGTTCGTGGCTGGCCGTGTTGCGCGCCGACAATCGCGCCATCTTCAAAGCCGCCAGCCAAGCCAGCAAGGCCGCTGACTTTCTCTTGGCTTTCGTTCGGGAGAGCGAATCCGGTCTGGCGCGCGCGGCATGAGCGCGCCGCTCCCTCTTGAGTCCGAGCAGACGGCCATCGGCGAGCAGACGCTGGTTCACGGCGTTGCGCCGATCACGCCCCGCGACCGGCTCGCCATCCGCGCCAATGCGCCGCTGGAGCCGCGCAAGGCGCAGCGCCCCGCCGATCACGGCCTGTTCGACACCAACGCCCGCAACCAGATCGAGTTGTTTTGAAAGGATTCCCCCCATGCTGCTACTCACCCAAGACCAGCGCACACGGCTGATCGCCAACGGCCAGAGCCGTGGCGATCATGCGCCGGTCGTCAAATTCTTCAATCCTGTAGGGTCTGGCACTTGGCTGTTTTCCGAACTGGATGAGGACGGCGACACCCTGTTCGGCCTGTGCGACCTTGGGTTCGGTTGCCCCGAAATGGGTTCAGCCAGCCTATCCGAGATTGCAGCGGTCAAACTGCCGTTCGGCCTCGCCATCGAGCGCGACCTTCATTTTGAAGGGCGCTTCCCACTGACCATCTATGCCGATGCCGCCCGCCTGTGCGGCGGCATCACCGAAGACAAGGCGCGGCTTGAGGTTGCAGCCGCCGCCAGCGCCGACGCGCTTTCAGAGCTTCCGCCACCTTGACCCCCAAGGCGGCGGCAGACCCCGCGCGGGATTTTCCCTGCGCGGACAACCGGCCCCGTCCTCACCGCCCCCCAAGATGCCCCGAGGACGGGGCCACCACGCAAGCGAAGGAGTAACTTACCATGCACATCGACCAAATCCCGCTCGACCGGCTATCGGTTTCCAAGGCCAATATGAGGGCTGGCAAGAAGCCGCCCGACATTTCGGACATATTGCCGTCGATCATCAAGCGCGGCGTGATTTCGCCGCTGTTCGTGCGGCCCAACTGCAACGCCGGTCATTTCGAGATTGTCGCGGGCAAGCGCCGCTACTTCGCCAGCCTTGAAGCGGCGAAGCAAGGCCAGGACGGCGTGACGCTGCCCTGTATCACGCTTGGCGAAGGCGACGACGCCGAGGCGCTCGAAATCTCGATGATCGAGAATATGCTGCGGCAGAACCCCGATCAGGTCACGCAATGGGAAAGCTACACGCGGCTGGTCAAGGAAGGCCGCAGCGTCGAGGACATTGCCGCAACCTTCGCGCTCACGGAGTTGCAGGTGAAGCGCATCCTTGCTCTTGGCAATCTGTTGCCGCGCATCCGCGAGGCGTTCCGCGCCGAGGAAATCGACGCGGCGACGGTCAAGCATCTGACCTTGGCGACCAAGGCGCAGCAAAAGGCGTGGCTGGCGCTGTTCGAGGATGCGGACGGCTATGCCCCTCGCGGGCAGCAGTTGAAGGCGTGGCTGTTCGGCGGCGCGTCGATTGCGACGAGTGCGGCGCTGTTCGATCTTGCCGCCTTCGACGGCCAGATCGTCAAAGACCTGTTCGGCGACGAAGGCTATTTCGCCGATGCCGATCAGTTCTGGGCCGCGCAGGGTGCCGAGATTGAGCGGCGCAAGGCCGCCTATCTCGAAGACGGGTGGAGCGCGGTCGAAATCGTCCCCGCCAGTGTCTATTTCCAGACATGGGAGCATGAAAAGACCCCCAAGCGCAAAGGCGGGCGCGTCTATATCGACGTCAACGGCAAGGGCGAGGTCGCCTTTCACGAAGGCTATCTGACCCGCAAGGAAGCGCGGCGGCAGGGTGAGGGCGGCAGCGAGGCGGCAAAGCAGCCCGCAGCCGTCCGCCCCGAAATCACCGCCGCCATGACCAGCTATATCGACCTGCACCGCCATGCGGCAGTGCGGTCGGCGCTTGCCGCGAACAGCGGCGTGGCGCTGCGCGTCATGGTCGCCCACGCGATTTGCGGTTCGCCCCTGTGGGGCGTGAGGGTGCAGGATCAGCGCAGCCGTAACGAAGCGATCACCGAGAGCATCGAAACCAGCGTTGCCGAGGCCCGCTTCGACGAGCGGCGGCGCGCAGTGCTGGCCGTGCTGGACTTCGACCCCGACGAGGCCAGCGTTGCCTTGGGCCACGAGCCGAGGAACGGCGTCAGCGGATTGTTCCAGCGGTTGCTGGAACTGCCCGACGCTGTGGTCATGGAGGTGTTGGGC
>NZ_QRGP01000004.1 GCF_003367235.1 Sphingorhabdus pulchriflava | reverse complement strand
GCCCAACACCTCCATGACCACAGCGTCGGGCAGTTCCAGCAACCGCTGGAACAATCCGCTGACGCCGTTCCTCGGCTCGTGGCCCAAGGCAACGCTGGCCTCGTCGGGGTCGAAGTCCAGCACCGCCAGCACCGCGCGCCGCCGCTCGTCGAACCCGGCTTCGGCGATGCTGGTTTCGATGCTCTCGGTCACGGCTTCGTTGCGGCTGCGCTGATCCTGAACCCTCACGCCCCACAGGGGCGAACCGCAAATCGCATGGGCGACCATGACGCGCAGCGCCACGCCGCTGTTGGCGGCAAGCGCCGACCGCACCGCCGCATGGCGGTGCAGGTCGATATAGCTGGTCATGGCCGAGGTGATTTCCGGCCGGACAGATGCGGACTGCTTCGCCGCCTCGCTGCCGCCCTCACCCTGCCGCCGCGCTTCCTTGCGGGTCAGATAGCCCTCGTGGAAGGCGACCTCGCCCTTGGCGTTGACGTCGATATAGACGCGCCCGCCTTTGCGCTTGGGGGACTTCTCATGCTCCCACGTCTGGAAATAGACACCGGCAGGGACGATCTCGACCGCGCTCCATCCGTCTTCGAGATAGGCGGCCTTGCGCCGCTCGATCTCGGCGGACTGCGCGGCCCAGAACTGATCGGCATCGGCGAAATAGCCTTCGTCCCCGAACAGGTCTTTGACGATCTGGCCTTCGAAGGCGGCAAGATCGAACAGCGCCGCGCACGTGGCGATCGACGCGCCGCCAAACAGCCACGCCTTCAACTGGCTCCCGCGCGGGGCATAGCCGTCCGCATCCTCGAACAGCGCCAGCCACGCCTTTTGCTGCGCCTTGGTCGCCAAGGTCAGGTGCTTGACCGTGGCCGCGTCGATTTCCTCGGCGCGGAACGCCTCGCGGATGCGCGGGAGCAAATTGCCAAGCGCGAGGATGCGCTTCACCTGCAATTCGGTCAGCGCGAAGGTCGCGGCAATGTCCTCGACGCTGCGGCCTTCCTTGACCAGCCGCGTGTAGCTTTCCCATTGCGTCACCTGATCGGGATTCTGCCGCAGCATGTTCTCGATCATCGACACTTCGAGCGCCTCGGCGTCGTCGCCTTCGTCCAGGGTGATGCAAGGCAAGGTCACGCCGTCCTTGCCCTGCCGCGCGGCCTCGAGACTGGCGAAATAGCGGCGCTTGCCCGCGACGATCTCGAAATGACCGGCGTTGCAATTGGGACGAACGAACAGCGGCGAAATCACGCCGCGCTTGATGATCGACGGCAGGATGTCCGAAACGTCGGGCGGCTTCTTGCCCGCCCGCATGTTCGCCTTGGAAACCGAAAGCCGGTCGAGCGGGATTTGGTCGATGTGCATGGTCTTTACTCCGTTGGGTGGCCCCATCCTCGGGGCATCTTGGGGGGCGGTGAGGATGGGGCCGGTTGTCCGCGCGGGGAAAATCCCGCGCGGGGTCTGCCGCACCTTGAGGGGGTCAAGGTGGCGGAAGGGCTGAATCTTCCTTGGTGCGGGCGGCGGCTGCGGCCTCAAGCCGCGCCGCGTCCTCGGTGATGCCGCCGCACAGGCGGGCGGCATCGGCATAGATAGTCAGCGGGAAGCTGCCTTCAAAATGAAGGTCGCGCTCGATGGCGAGGCCGAACGGCAGCTTGACCGCCGCAATCTCGGATAGACTGGCCGAACCCATTTCGGGGCAACCGAACCCAAGGTCGCACAGGCCGAACAGCGTGTCGCCGTCCTCGTCCAGTTCGGAAAACAGCCAAGTGCCGGACCCTACGGGATTGAAGAATTTGACGACCGGCACATGATCGCCACGGCTCTGGCCGTTGGCGATCAGCCGCGCGCGCTGGTCTTGGGTGAGCAAAAGCATGGGGATACCTCCTTCAAAACATCTCGATCTGGTTGCGGGCGTTGGTGTCGAACAGGCCGTGGTCAGCGGGTCGCTGCCGCTTCTTCGGCTCCAACGGTGCGTTGGCGCGCATGGCGAGCCGGTCGCGGGGCGTGATCGGCGCAACGCCGTGAACCAGCGTCTGCTCGCCGATGGGCGTCTGTTCGGACAAAAGCCGGTCGTTGGGCGGAAACGGCGCGCTCATGCCGCGCGCGCCAGACTGGATTCGCTTTCCCGAACGAAGGCCAAGAGAAAGTCAGCGGCCTTGCTGGCGTGGCTGGCGGCTTTGAAGATTGCGCGATTGTCGGCGCGCAACACGGCCAGCCACGAACCAAGGTAATCGGCATGGCGCACGGTCGGGACGATCCCAAGCGCGGCGCACAGGAATGCCGATGTCAATTCGGCGCAAAGTTCCTCG
>NZ_QRGP01000002.1:300000-385000 GCF_003367235.1 Sphingorhabdus pulchriflava | reverse complement strand
ATGAGCATAGCACAACACCGCCCGAAGGTGCTGACTTCGGAAACCGCGTAAAGCGCGCGGTTTTCTGGCGTTCGGGCACCCAAATCATCTCGCAGATTGTCAGCTGGGGCGCGACTCTCGCGGTTATCCGGATTCTCGATCCCAGTGACTATGGCCTGTTCGCCATGACCTCGGTCGTGCTGGTTTTCCTCAATTTCCTCAACGGTTATGGCTTTGTCAGCGCTTTAATTCAGTCCGAATCGATTGAACCGATCCGAATCAGGCAGGCTTTTGGCATGCTGATTCTCCTGAATGTTGGTTTGGCGCTGATCCAACTCTTCGTTGCCGCACCATTGGCCGCTGCCTATTATAGAGAACCGGTGGTGGCAGAGATGCTGCGCTGGCAATCGCTCATCTATCTATCGACGCCGTTCCTGATTTTACCCGAAGCACTGATGACACGCGAGCTGGAGTTCCGGAAACCAGCAATCATCAACCTGCTGACTTCTTTGGTCGGCGCCGCAGTCGCGCTCGCGCTCGCTTTATATGGTGCAGGCGTTTGGACGCTGGTGTTCGCCCCCATCTCGATCTTCTGGAGCCGTGCGATCATGCTGATGATTGCCACCCGCTTTTGGGTATTACCGAGTTTCGACTTTCGTGGTGCGGGTCATATCTTTACCTTCGGCACCGCACTGCTCATCGGCCATGGTTTCTTCATTATACAAAGCCAGTCCGACATCTTCATCGCCGGTCGCCATTTCGACACCCATGATCTGGGGCTTTATGCCGAAGCGCTGTTCCTGACCCAGCTCTTTGCCACCAAATTCATCCCGCCACTGAACGAAGTTGCCTTCCCCGCCTATGCGCGGATCCAGCACGACCAGAGCAAGCTCGCTTACAGCTTCCTGAAAGCGGTGCGCCTGATCATGCTCGTCGCCTTCCCGCTCTATTTCGGGATGGCGGTAACGGCCGCACCCTTTGTCGCCACGCTGATGGGTGAGAAATGGTTGGAGGCGACTCCCATTGTCGCCATACTTGCACTCGCCATGCCGGTCGCGACGCTGCAGTTCCTGTTTCAGCCTGCGATCAACGCACTCGGGCTGCCAGGGGTGACGATGCGCAACTCAATAGCCGGCGCGATTATCATGCCTATTATCTACCTCGCCGCTATCCGCTTTGGCGCGACAGGCCTCGCCTGGGGCTGGCTAGTCTCTTTCCCGCTGCTGCTCGCCTTCACCGTCTATCAAGCGCGCCCGCATATCGGATTCCGGCTTAACCAGTTGTTTGGCGCGATCATGCCGGGGCTGGGGGCGGCAGCCATCATGGCTGGACTGGTATGGCTGTTCGACCGCTATCTGGTCGAAGTTCACCTGCCGCAGCTTATACCGCTTCTGCACTTGCTGTTACTCGCGTGGGTTGGGGCGCTGGTTTACGGCGCGCTCCTGTGGTTTGGTTCGCGTGCTACGGCAATGGAGGTCATAAACTTGGTTATACGCAGAAAGGCACCGTCAGCGGCAGAAGCCAGCTAGCTCGGCTCTACGGCCTGCGCCATGCGTTTGAGCGCCAGCCGATCGAACCAGAACAGCGCGGGCTGCGACCTTGGCTCCATACCTGGCAACTCGCGTCGATATATATCCGAAAGCAGGCGCGGCAGGCCTTTGGGGCCAGTGTCGCGCATGATTCGGCTGATCATCAAATTCTGGTAGTGACGGATGCTATAGCTCACCATCCGGCGATATTGCATACGCCAGCTTTGGGGCGATAGGGCGCTAACCGGGGCGCAGAGGAAACCCGCCCCTTCACACACCACGACCCGATTATCATTCCAGTGCGATTCATTGGCTAGATCTGTCTTGGCCATTGCACCGATCAGGCCATCGTCGCCGATAACATCGTCGGGTAGCCGGATGCGATTTTGTTTCATTCGGTGAAGGAAATCCCCGCGCAACGCATAGAGATCACCGAACAGGCCATGCTCGCGTCGCATCATCTGTTGGTAGTGAACCATTTTGCGGCCGTTCATTGGCAGTCCCGATGCTGCATTGGCTTGCGGCTTTGCTTTCAGCACCTGCTTCAACGCCTTGATCGATCCTGCCACAATTTCGGCATCGCCATCGACAAAGATATGGGTTTCATGAAACCGGCTTAGCTCATCGAACAGAAAACGGTTCCAGCTGAGCGCCTTTCCGCCCTCTCTATATATATGTACGTGCACATTGCGCGCGGCTGCGGCTACCCCGCCTGCAATCGCCGCTGTGGCATCGGTCGACCCATTGACGATCACATGGATGGCAACATCCTTGTCCCCCAACGGCAAGCTGTTGAGACATGCAGCAATCCGCGCCTCTTCATTATGCGCAAGCACAGCAATGCAGATCGAAGGAATAGACGTCATGACTTCTGCGCCATCGCCCAGACCGTCACAGGGAAGCGTTCGTCATTGGGTAGACTGCGCCGCCAGCCGGTTCGCACCCAACGGTTCAAATTAGCCTTTACTGCGGAGGCATTCCCCCAGCTTCCGGTCACGACCCGTTCTGGATCGAAGCCGGCTTCTTCCAGAAAATGCTTCATCCCCACTTCGGTCCATCGGCTACAATCGGTAGGGATCGGGTGATAGCGGATAAGGAAGGGCGTGATGTTGACGAACCAGCCACCCGGCCGCAGCATCGCGTGGACGTTGCGCGCGGCGCGATAGGGGTAGAGCAGATGTTCCCACACATTGTCAGCGATGATGATATCAAACTGGCGGTCGAGTTGTTCGCTGCAGATATCATGTTCGGGCCAGTTCATCTCGCTGAAGCTGCCCCATTGTCGCTCGCGCCACTTCCAGCCTGCGCTGATTTCGAGCGCATCACGTCCGTCCGCGCCGATGCCGTCGAGCCAGTGATCGATCTCGCGATAGGCGATGGTACGCGTGATGTGCTGCTTGTCATAGCCGACAGCCACCGCAGCTTTCCCCAGCCAGTTTTTGACCCCGTCGTCCATTGCCACCCCGAATGCGCCCACGCAGACGCGGATTCGGGATAGCAGCCCCGCCCTTTACGGCACGTAAATTCTTGTCACGCTTTCAGTAAACCGATCTCGATCAGCCGCTCGCGCAGATAGTCGTCGGCCAGGATCGGTTCGGGATAGCGGTTCGGATTTTCGTCGCTGATGCATTGCGGAAGCGTCGCAATCGGATAGTCCGAATTGAGATGCAGGAAGAAGGGCATCGAATAGCGGCTGAACTTCGATCGCTCGCCCATCGGATTGCGTACCCGGTGTGTGGTCGAGGGGAGGTAATGGTTGCACAGCCGCTGCAGCATGTCTCCAACGTTGAGCGACAACCCACCTTCGGGCGGCGAGACATCCATCCAGGTTCCATCGGGACGCAAGATCTGCAGCCCCGATTCCTCGGCGCCCAGCAGAAGCGTGATTAGGTTGATATCCTCATGCGCGCCGGCGCGGATGCAGCCTTCGGTATCGCCTTCGATCGGCGGATAGTGGAGCAAGCGCAGGATCGAGTTACCGACATTGATCTTGTCGGCAAACCATTCGGCGTCGAGACCCAGATAGATGGCGAGATAGGACAATATCTTCGCACCGACCCGGTCAAACTCGGCATAGAGCGGTTCGAACACGTCGCGGAAACCGTCGACGGTATCCGGCCAGATATTCTTCAGCATCTCGCTTTCAAGCGGATGGCCCGCGGGCAAAGTCCGCCCAACATGCCAGAATTCCTTCAGGTCATGATGGTCGGCGCCTTTGGCGATCTCGGTCTTGAACGGGGTATAACCGCGCTGTCCGGCGATTTCCTTATCATACCAGCGCAGCTTTTCCTCGGTCGAACGGGCGAACAGTTCTTTTGAGAGCCGCCAGGCTTCCTTAGCGAGATGCGGGTTGATGCCATGGTCGACGACCTTGGCAAAACCATAGGTGCGGAAACTGTCGCCAAGGGCTTGGGAGATGGCTTGGGTATCGCTGCTGGCCAGCGAAATATCGGGCATTTGACTCATATCCATGCAAATAGCCCTTGACCTAATTGCATGCCAGCGAAATTGACGCCGGTCAAAGGAGCTTCAAATGAGCGAGCAATATTGGCTGATGAAATCGGAGCCTGACGTTTATAGTTGGGACGATCTGGTTGCGGAAAAAGAGGGCACATGGGACGGGGTACGCAACCACGCCGCCGCGCTCAACATGAAGACGATGAAGAAGGGTGATCTCGCTTTCTTCTATCACAGCAATATTGGCGTCGAGGTGGTCGGGATCATCAAGATCAGCAAGGAAGCTTTTATCGACCCGACCGACGAGAAGGGCCAATTCGTCGCCGTGAAGGTGAAGCCGGTGCGCAAGCTCAAAAACCCAGTTCCATTAAAGGCAGTCAAGGCCAACCCCAAACTCGCCGAAATGGACCTCGTCCGCCTCTCGCGCCTGTCGGTCGGCAAGGTGCGTCCGGAAGAGTGGACGGAGATTTTGCAGATGGCAGGGGAGAAGGCCTAGGCCATTGCCCGACATGTCCAAAATAGCCATTCTTACCCCTGCCCCCGATTATTGGGAAAACTGGTCGCTGCCCAAGGCGCATTACGAACGGCTGCTCGGACCCGACCTCGAATTTCGTCCTTGGACCCAACCTAGCGAGCTTTCAGGTTTCGACCTTGTCTTACCGCTGCTGACATGGGGCTATCAGCGCGATGTGCCCGGCTGGTTTGCACTGCTTGACCACTTGGAGGCCGAAGGCTTGCCAATGGCCAATCCGGCAAAGGTGCTGCGCTGGAACAGCGACAAGGCTTATCTGGCGGAATTGTCAGCGGCTGGCGTCGCCACGGTGCCGACATTGATCCGCGAATCAATGAGCGATGCCGCACTTGTAAGTGCGCGCGAAATCCTCGAAAGCCCGCGCCTTGTGGTAAAGCCGCCTATCTCTGGCGGCGCTGATGGCACCTATCTGATCGGCCCCTCCGATCCCTTGCCCGCGGAAGCGGTGGGACAGCGGATGCTCGTGCAACCCTATCTGCCCGCAATTGCCGAGGATGGCGAATATTCGCTCTTTTACTTCGGCGGTCACTTCAGCCACGCGATCAGCAAGCACCCCGCCGACGGCGACTTCCGTGTGCAGGAACAATTTGGCGGCGTCGAACGCGGCATAGATGCGCCAGATGATGCGAAGGCTATGGCCGAAGCAGCTCTAGCGGCTACCGACAAGTTGCTCGATTGCGGCCCACTCACTTATGCCCGCATCGACATGGTCCGCGATAGCGAGGGCAAATTCCGCCTGATGGAGCTAGAGCTGATCGAGCCAAGCCTGTTCCTCCACTTCGCCCCGGACGAAGGCAGTCTGTTTGCGGACGCAGTTAGGGAGCAGATTTCGGCCATTCGCTGTCGCAGATTGAACTCGAAGTCAGCTCAGGATTATAACCTGTAGAGCCGAGGCTTCCATAGATCTCAGGGTCGGTAGCGCCGCTTAGCGTGCTTCACCGCATCGGCCCATTCAAAATGCACGGGTTTAAACTTGCCCGCAGTATAGAGCTTCATCTGATCGGTATAATGCGGCGAATCCGGGCGGTTGGTAGCTGCCCCATAAGGCTGGATCGATTCCGAAACCACATTCCCTGCCTTGTCCCAGCGCACAAGCATGATGAAGCTGTCGCCATGGCGCACGCGCATCTTGCCGTCGGGCTGTTCGCCGTCCCACATCGTCGTCGCGCGCAGCGTATCGGTGCCTCCGATAAGAGGCAGGTCGACTTTGCCGCGCCGCAGCCGCTGGATGTCGCCCAGCGCCGGATCAAGCCGCCCAAAACGCTCGCTGAACTCCTCCACCGTTTTCTGCAACGTCTCGCGCGGATCGGGCAGTGGATCGTTGCGCCAGTTGGCGCGAGCTGCATGGCGGATCAGACGTTCGGCAATCGCATCTGCCCGGCCCTTACCGTCGCTCGACCAGTCCCAATCGCGCAGCAGCTTTTGTACCTCTGCAATCTTGTCATCGCCATTGGCATCAACGGCAAGCAAGCTGTCCATCCACGGCTTGACCCAGCCCGATTTGGCGTAGCGCGTGTCCATCTTGATCGCGAGCAGCTCCTCCGGCGTAATCGACTTATCGTTCATCATCAGGCCAGTGCCCATCAGCCCGCGATTGGTCATTCCCAGCTCGATGCCCAGATAGGGCGATTGGGTCTTGGGATCGATTTCCGAACCCGGCCCCGCAGCCAGAAAGGGGGTGTTGTTCGCGTTCTGCACAAAACCCGAAGCTGGGCTCACGACCTTAGGGAAGCGATCAAAAGGAACCGGTCCTTTCCAGACCGGCGTGGAGCTGTCGCCCGGCAATATCCTGGTATAGTCAAAACCCGGTTTCCTGTCCGGAAACAGCGCGTTGTAGATATAGGCAATGCGCCCTGTCTTGTCGGCATAGACGAAATTGGTGCCGGTGATACCGCCGGTCGACATCGACCGAGTCCATTCGTCCCAATTGGTCGCCTTGGTATTGCGATAATATTGTTCGACCGCCTTCACATTGTCGATCCCGGCATAGCGGATCGCGAAAGCGCCTTTGTCGTTCTTGATCACCGGCCCGTGCACCGAACGGTAGAGGGTCTGCGGGATCGGCACGGCAAACCAGCCGAATTTGACGGGCAACCAGACCCGTTCTTCCTGAAGCGGCAGCCATTTGCCGTCATAGCGATACTGGTCGCCCGCTTCGTTGAGCACCAGCTTGTAGATATCGACCAGATCGGGCCGGTTAACCGTGTTGGTCCAGCCCAGGTGGCGGTTATGACCGAGCAGCACAAAGGGCGATCCGGGGAACAGCGCGCCTGCCATGTCGAGCCCCTCGCCCGAATGCACGACAGCCTCATACCAAGCGACTTGCCCCTCAAGCGGCTGGTGCGAATTGGAAACCAGCCAGGTCTTGCCATCGGCCATGCGGCTGGGGGCGACCGCCCAAGCGTTCGAGCCGTTCATTTCGGGATCGCGGCCAATCGGCGTCATCGCTGCCGCACTTTCATTTGGTGGTGGCTTCCCCTCAACCAGCGTCGAAATGTAGTTGTCGAGCCCGTAGAAAAAGGGTGCCCGCAGCACGAACCCGGCCACGATATCCTTACCGTTCACCGGGAAGAGGTTCGACAAACGCACCTCATCTGGATGCTTTTCGGCATAATGGTTGAGGCCCGCCGCATAGGCATCAAGCACCGCCCGGACATCCGCCGGAATTTCTTCATAGCGCCGATCCACCGTGTCGCGCACGCCGAGCAGGTGAAAGACGAAATCGACCTTCGCGCCATCCTGCCCCGCAATCGCGCCGTAGCGCCCGCGCGTCATCGACACGACTTCCTCGATCGTCGAAAAATCATCCTCGGCATGCGCAAAGGCCAGGCCATAGGCAGCATCGGCGTCGGTCTTGCCGTTGATGTGGGGAACGCCGAAACCATCGCGGACGATTTCAACATCATAGTTTTTGGAAGAGGGAGGCGCCGATTGTTCCGCTGCCAAAGGCTCCCAAACCATCGAGGCAACCCCGATAGCGGCTAAGGTCACAGCCCCGCCCCATAGCCATTTGCCCATCTTCGTCTCCCCTTTGTCGATGCTATCTTGTCACTGATGTGACTTTGCCTATGGGCGTTGCATATAGAAGATTCAGGGAAAGGAAAGTTCACCCATGCGCCGTTACTTGTTCGCTCTTATCCTCGCTACCGCCAGCATGCCTGCCTTGGCACAGGGCGTGCCGGCCGGATCGGGTATCGAACCCTCCACCGTAGCCAATTCGCAGGCGCGTCCAATTGCCTTCGCAAACCGCGCTGCCGAAGATGGCGTGCTCGTGATACTGATGCGAAATGCCGATCTGCCAACGGGCGTGCTTGGCAGCGCGGCTGAAGCCAGCGTCAAGGCGGCAATCGCCAATGCGAAGTTCGATGGCAAGGACGGCAGTGATCTGACGTTACGCGGAATTGGTCGCCATGCGCGTATCGATCTGGTCGGCATGGCTGGTGATGGCGATGTCGCAGACCGGCTGCGCCGGGCCGGCGGGCGCATCGCGCAGGCGATGCGCGATGAAGCGCATCCGGTGAGCATCGTTGGTGCGGCCAGCGATGAAGCGGCTACCGTCGCTCTCGGTTACAGCCTCGGCCAATATCGGTTTGACCGGTACAGGACAGTTGGCAAGTCGGTGCCATCCACCCAGCCAGCCACCATCATTGTGGGAGATGTCCGCAGCGCCGAAACCGAATGGAAGTCACGTGGCGCAGCGTTGGCCGAAGGCGTTACGCTGACCCGCGATCTTTCCACCGAACCCGCCAATGTCATCTACCCCGAAAGTTTCGTTGCCCGCGTGCGCGAAGCCTTTGCAGGCGTACCGGGCGTCAAGATCGAAGTGCTCGATGAAGCCACGATGCGTCGCCTCGGCATGGGCACTCTGGCAGGTGTAGGCCAAGGCTCGCGCCGTCCGCCCCGCCTGATGCTCGTTGAATATCGTGGCGGTAACGGCACCCCCATCGCCTTGGTGGGAAAGGGTATCACCTTCGACAGCGGTGGCACCTCGATCAAGCCGGCAGCAGGCATGTGGGAGATGAAATCCGACATGGCAGGCGCAGCCGCCACAATGGGGGCGGTGCTTTCGCTTGCCAAGTCGCGTGCCAATGTGAATGTGTTGGCGGTCGCCGCCTTGGCGGAGAATATGCCCGGTGGCAATGCCCAGCGCCCCGGTGACGTCGTTCGCACGTTCAGCGGCAAGACGGTGGAGGTCATCAACACCGATGCCGAGGGCCGCCTCGTGCTTGCCGATGCCAATGAATATGTCATCGCCAACCACAAGCCCGCAGCGCTGGTGAATATTGCCACGCTGACCGGCGCGGTAGGCAATGCACTTGGTTACGAATATGCAGGCCTGCTGACACGCGACGACGCGATCGCTGCGCAAATAGCTGCAGCCGGCAAAGCTGTCGGTGAAGAAGTCTGGCGGCTGCCGTTGCACCCCAATCATCTTAAAACGATGAAGTCCGACATCGCCGACATCAAGAATTCGGCCGAAGGCGGGCGTCCGGGTGCGAGTCTTGGTGCGGCCTTTATTGGCTTCTTCGTAGATCCCGTCACCCCCTGGGCGCATCTCGATATCGCCGGTGTAAACTGGGCCGACAGCGCCGACGACGTAACTCCTAAAGGCGCATCGGGCTGGGGTGTACGCATCCTCGACGAGTTTGTCCGTAATTGGAAACGTTGACTTACTTTCTCCCCTCCCGCTTGCGGGAGGGGTCGGGGGTGGGCCTATTACGGCACAAGGCTCGCTTCGCTCGCTCCCACCCCTAGCCCCTCCCGCAAGCGGGAAGGGAAATTGACCCCACTCCCCTTGTGTTGCAAAAATGCAACATTACATCTTTGCGTGAGGCTTCCTAAATTGATTGTGGGGAAGCGCTGAGAAACGAGGGACCGAGGCATGAATCTCGAAAAATTTACTGACCGGGCAAAGGGCTTTCTACAGTCAGCCCAGACCGTTGCCATCCGCATGAACCATCAGCGGATTTCGCCGGAACATATCTTGAAGGCATTGCTCGAAGACGAGCAGGGCATGGCGTCTGGCCTTATCAAGGCGGCGGGTGGCGATGCGGCTGCAGCTGTGCAAGAAACCGACGCCGCGCTGGCGCGCGTGCCTGCTGTAACGGGTGGCGGCGCTCAACAAACGCCCGGTCTGGACAATGATGCTGTCCGCGTGCTCGATGCAGCCGAACAGTTCGCGCAGAAAGCGGGCGACAGCTTTGTCACGGTACAGGCGATCCTGCTGGCACTGTCTTTGGGTGGCAACACCGCCGCGAGCAAGGCATTGGCCGCTGCCGGCGTCAAAGCTGAGGCGCTCAACACAGCAATCAAGAACTTGACCGGTGGCCGCACCGCCGATACGGCCGGGGCAGAAGACCGCTACGATGCGCTAAAGAAGTTCGCCCGCGACCTCACCGAAGTCGCACGCGAAGGCAAGCTCGATCCGGTCATCGGTCGCGATGAGGAAATCCGCCGCACGGTGCAGATTCTTGCCCGCCGCACCAAGAACAACCCTGTCCTGATCGGCGAGCCTGGCGTAGGCAAAACGGCGATTGCCGAAGGCCTCGCGCTACGTATCGCAAATGGCGACGTGCCCGACAGCCTGAAAAACCGCAAATTGATGTCGCTCGACATGGGCAGCCTGATTGCAGGTGCCAAATATCGCGGCGAATTTGAAGAGCGGCTGAAAGGTGTGCTCGACGAGGTCAAACAAGCCGAGGGTGACATCATCCTGTTCATCGATGAAATGCACACGCTGATCGGCGCGGGCAAGGGTGAGGGTGCGATGGATGCCTCCAACCTTCTCAAGCCGGCTTTAGCCCGCGGCGAACTGCACTGTATCGGCGCCACCACGCTCGACGAATATCAGAAACATGTCGAGAAAGACGCCGCCCTCCAGCGCCGCTTCCAACCGGTATTTGTCGGCGAACCAACGGTCGAGGATACAATCTCGATCCTGCGCGGCTTGAAGGAAAAATATGAGCTGCACCACGGCGTGCGCATTACTGATGGTGCGCTGGTGAGTGCGGCGACGTTGTCGCACCGCTATATTTCGGACCGCTTCCTGCCTGACAAGGCGATCGACCTGATGGACGAAGCGGCATCGCGTCTGCGGATGGAAGTCGAGTCCAAGCCAGAGGAAATCGAAAATCTCGACCGCCGGATCATGCAGTTGCAGATCGAACGTGAGGCTTTGAAAAAAGAGACCGACGCAGCGTCGAAAGACCGTCTGGCGACACTCGAAGGCGAACTCGCCAATTTGGAACAGCAATCATCCGAACTCACTACCCGCTGGATGGCGGAAAAGGACAAGATTTCGGCGGAGTCCAAAATCAAGGAAGCGCTTGACCAGGCGCGGATCGAGCTCGAACAAGCCCAGCGCGCTGGCGACCTCGCCAAGGCGGGTGAGCTGCAATATGGCACCATCCCCGGTCTCGAAAAGCAACTGGCCGATGCCGAAGCTGCAGCTGGCAATGCGATGCTGCGCGAGGAAGTCACGAGCGAGGATATCGCTTCGGTTGTCAGCCGCTGGACCGGTATTCCGGTGGACAAGATGATGGAAGGCGAGCGCGAAAAGCTGCTTAAGATGGAAGAATGGCTCGGCGCGCGCGTCATCGGGCAGAAGGATGCGGTCTTGGCTGTATCCAAGGCCGTGCGCCGTTCGCGCGCTGGCCTGCAGGATCCCAACCGTCCGCTTGGGTCGTTCCTATTCCTCGGCCCCACGGGCGTCGGCAAGACCGAACTGACCAAGGCGCTGGCGCAATATCTGTTCGACGATGACAATGCGATGGTGCGCATCGACATGAGCGAGTTCATGGAGAAGCACAGTGTATCCCGTTTGATCGGCGCGCCTCCGGGCTATGTCGGCTATGACGAGGGCGGCGTGCTGACCGAAGCCGTGCGTCGACGCCCCTATCAGGTGGTGCTGTTCGACGAGGTTGAAAAGGCGCACAGCGACGTCTTCAACGTGTTGTTGCAGGTGCTCGACGATGGCCGCTTGACCGACGGGCAAGGCCGTGTGGTCGACTTCTCGAACACGCTGATCATCCTCACCTCCAACCTCGGCAGCCAGTATCTGGCGGCTCTGGGCGATGATGAGGATGTCGAAAAGGCCGAGCCTCAGGTGATGGAAATCGTACGCGCGCATTTCCGTCCGGAATTCCTGAACCGGCTGGATGAAATCATCCTGTTCCACCGCTTGGCCGCGCAGCATATGGCTCCGATCGTCGACATCCAGGTCGGCCGCGTGCAGAAGCTGCTCAAGGACCGCAAGATCGTCATCGAACTCAGCGACGGCGCGAAAAGCTGGCTGGGCCGCGTCGGATACGATCCTGTCTATGGAGCCCGCCCGCTCAAGCGCGCGATTCAGCGCCACTTACAGGATCCGCTGGCAGACCTCATCCTGAAAGGCGAAGTCCCCGATGGCGCTACGCTCAAAATTGAGGAAGGCGATGGCGCTTTGAAATTTGCAGTGAAACCCAGCAAGGCATGAGCTTTACATTCACGCTAAATCCGGCACTGGACGCCGTGGCGTTGTCCAAAGCGTTCAGTGTCGGAGGTCATATTTCCATACCAGAATTTCTGGAACAGGATTGCGCCACCAAGCTGCACCAGTCCTTGGTCGACAGGCAGGATTGGGCTTGGGCGATTAACGCTGGTGGCCATGTATATGACCTCGGCCGCGAAGCGCGTGAAGCGATGACGGTGGAGCAACGCGTAGAGCTAGACAACCGCATCAATTTGGCAGCCCGCGATGGTTTCCAGTTTCGCTTCTCGTCACTGCGCGTTCCTGACCCGGTGTCGAAACGGAAACCGGAACAGGACGTTTTGCATGCCTTTGCTGAATTCATGCGCAGCGAACCGGTGTTGGACTTCATCCGGAAAGTTACTGGAAAGTCCGCTATCCTCTTCGCTGACGCGCAAGGCACGGCTTACCATCCGGGCGATTTTCTGACCGGGCATGATGACGATATCGAAGGCAAGAATCGGGAACTGGCCTATGTCATGGGGCTAACGCCCGAATGGCGAGTCGAATGGGGGGGGCTGCTGCTGTTTCACAGAGCGGATGGCAAGATCAGCGGGCTTGTTCCCCGATTCAACTGCCTCAACTTGTTCGCCCTGCCAGTGCTGCACAGCGTCAGCCAAGTGACTCCTTTCGCAGGCGGGGTGCGCTATGCGATCACAGGCTGGATGCGGACGGAGTTTCCCGCTTAAGCTGTTTGACGGAAAGGCAGCACCCAATCCGGATCGGGCTGATCGGCATCAAAATATTCGAAGATCAGGTGGATACGGTCACATTGCCCGCGGTTTTGAACCGAATGCACGCCCATATTGTTCAGCTCGACGGCCTCACCCTCCTCCATCTGATATTCGACACCGTCGACATAGAAGAAGACCTGATCGTTGGTCTGGATCGGAATGTGGATCTTGTGCGGCCAGCGCGCGGCTGGGTTGGCATCACGATGCGGTTGGACGACCCCACCTACCGGCATGCGAGCGAGCATAGCGCGCGGAAATTCACCATTGGCATAGCCATAATCCGCAGTTGCAGCAGTCAGCACAGGCTCCAGCAACGACTTCCATTCCTCCCATAGCTCACAGCCATAATGGCCGCGCCAGTCTTTGAAATTTTTCACGAAGCGGAATGGGATGTGCCGGGTCGCGTCGAGCGCTTCGAAGCGGTTCGGCTTGTTCGCATTCTGGTGGTTCCAGACATCTTCCGGAATCGCCATGATGGCGGCCTTCAGATCGCTGATATCAACATGGCCAAGGCGACGGATGCTGTTGGTTTTGCGCGGATTGGTGTACATGGTGCGCCCTTCAATAATCGTAACCGAACAGATCGAGATCGCGAGCGTAAATCCGTGCGACTCCGTCGATCAGTTCCTGATCATAATAGTCTTTATAATCGCCGCGACGTGAACGATTTGCGTGGTCGAGCGGTATTGTTGCGATGCCAAGGCGCTTTGCTACCTCATTATATGAGGCCTGCATCGTTTCGACCTTGCCCAGATAATCGGCCTGCAATTGCCCATCCGGCCCGCATAAAAAGGTAAACTGTGGTTTGAAAATGATGTGGTTATGCGGCGGCGCATCGAACAGAAAATGCCGCATTACGCGCTTGGGATCGCGTTCAAACGTTCCCTCGCGGCTGGTGGCAAAGGAGCAATAGGAAATGAAGCGGTCGAACGGATTGCGGACAAATGCAAATTTGAAATAACTCGCAAAAGCCTCTTCACCCAGATGCGGGCGGACATCTTGGAAACTGAGGTGCCCATGCCCCAACCTCGCGAGCTCTGGAATGGGGAACTGCTTTTCAATGAAAAGCCGTGCCTGTTCCATATCATCAGGCCCCATATGTCCCCGCAGCGCCTGACGCACAGAATGCGTACCTGTTTTGGGTACGGCGACGAATATGAATCGGTGCAGGTGCGACACAATCATGGGAGTTAGCGCGCAGCGACCATTGCCGGTTTGGGTGCAGATGAAACGGGAGCCGCTGCCATGAACACCAGTTCGTTGAGCGCGCGGTCGAGTGGCACGCCGTTTGGCAGGACAATCCGTCCGCTTTGCAAATGCTGCAATTCACGCCGTATCTGTTCAATCAGGTTGCGGTAATTTGGCAAGGCATTGCTGTCAGTGCCCGACTGGGCCCAGAGCGCGCCCCATTCGTGCAGAAAACGCTCCAGCTGATGTCTCGTGCTATCGAGTAAATCTCCAGCGGGCGCTTGGTCGAGCAAGAAATCGACATGGCAGCGCACTTCCCACACCGACATGATGTCCGGGGTATTGATCTGCTCATAACGCAAATTGTCGGTCGGTACGGTGCCCGGTGCGACGAAGACCGCAACATCCGGATCGCGACCGGCCTGCTCACCTGCCCGCATCAAATCCCATAATTTCTCGCCACCGACGGTGTCGAGAACGAGGTGAACCCGCTTCTCGGTCCCGCTATTGCGCACATCATGAATGCGGAAAGAATCGAAAATCCAGCATTCGCCCGCCGCCATATTCACCGTTTCACCTTCGCAAGTGAACTCGACGCCAGGATTGGTGATTACGGGGATATGGATGCGCAAATGTGTACGCCAATAATGGCCGACATCGACATGCTCGGGAACAATCGCTCCCGGTGCCAACCCCATCAAGCGGCTGCGACCCCAGACCGCGCCCAGATCAGCCATGATTTCCATAATATAGGAGCATGCGCGCAAATGCTCGGTTGGTGCCATGGGGCCGGCAAAGGCATTGGTGATTGCGCCATGGGGGGTAATTAAAGGAACTGCATCATTGCCGACGATACGACCAGGATGCGGTAACCACGCCGAAGGCGGCAAGGCAGCCACTTCGGCGGCCAGCGTCTGCTGACAATATCGCCGCGGCAGTTTGAGCAAGGGCCTATCTATTTTCACGACGACAGGGTCACTTGTTTACTTCGATCTGAGGCCTATCGACCAATTCTTTCAGTCCCGCGCGGTTCTGCTCGGCCATTTCGTCCCATTGCGCGGCCGTCTTGCACACTTTTGCTTTGAAACGCGTGCCGGTTTCCTGACGATATTTGCAAATCATGCGATCGGCGGAATCAGCTTTGTTGTCAGCATGCAGCGGGGCAACCATTGTTAGAGCGGCGACGCCCATTAACATGATACGCATAAAATCATCTGCCTCTGATTATCGACAGACGCTTTTTGGCTATTTGGCACGGGACAGTCAATGCCGACGGCTGGAACGCCGAAAACTGCTGATATCAGTTGCAACCATTTCGCGGGTCGCACACCTGTATCTGCGGACGCACGGCCGTTTCGCGCAACCCTTCACGATGCGCTTCGGCCATAGCCTCCCACTCCGCAGCTGTTTTGCAGGTCCGCTTTTTGAACCTTGTGCCGGTTTGCTGGCTATATTTGCAAATCATTCGCGCCTCGGGCATTTCGGCTGGTGCCGACATTGCGACCAATGGCATCGGCGCAGCCGTACAAAGGGGGACGAAGAATAACACCATTTTCAGCATCGAATTCTCCTGCCAATTCGCATATTCCGAACCATCCTGGTCGAAATGTAGCAGCGTAAGAAATTCGAGCTAGACTCCCAATGTTGCGCTGGTCGAACGCTGTCGCTCAAATGTCGAAGCAAATGCTCAGTCGCACCCGTTCGGTCCGCAAACCTTTATCTGCGGAAGATCGACAATTTGCTTCAGCGCGTTTCGATGCTCTTCGGCCATGGCTTCCCATTGCGCCGCGGTCTTGCAAATTTTGGTCTTGAACCGGGTACCAGTTTGTTGGCGGTATTTGCAAATCATCCGGTCGCCATCCTGTGAGCCATTATCAGCAGCGGCAGGAACAACGGACAATGCAGGCGCAGAGATTGCGAAGACAACCAACAATTTCAGCTTGCGCATATTCATTTCTCCATTGACCGGATTCAATGAAGTTGCAGCAAGCAGCCGCTGCACGCAACAGGCGAAGAGAACTAGTATCTGTTAGGAGCGTCAGCAGCGCCGTATGACCAAAATTATCAATCGACTTCATAGCCATAGGCTTTTGCCCATGGCTGCAAAATGGGCAGCACCTCGTTCATATACTTCCGGTAACGCTGCCAACGGCCGCTGGCGGACGAATAGACCTTCTCGGTAACCTGCGCATAGCTGGGTGTACGAATGTAGCCCCGCTCACGAGCGGTTTTCTGGTGGTCCAGCACGCCACTTTCCCATTCAAGCCCCAGAAAGTCGAACAGCGGCCGCACTTCGCTTTCGACGTCTTCCACCATCGCTTCATAGCGCAGCATGTGCACATCGAGCGGTAAAACTTTGCGGCACGTCTCCCAATAAGCGAAAATGCGATCATAAGTTCGCGCTGCATTGGCAAGATCAAGAAAGCTCGACATGGCTTCGGTAGGCTTAAAATTCTGCATGTAACAACTGAGCACGACATCGCATGGATGCCGCATCGCAAGTATGATTTTCGCATCGGGGAAAAGACGGTGGATCAGTGGCATGCGCACCATCGACAAAGGGTTCTTGTCGATCACCATCTTACCGGCAGGAACGGGCGAAGCCTTTGCAAGTTCTTGAAAATAAAGCTCCCGCATCGCCGCCACCTCATTGGCGCTCAACTCACCGACGCGCGTCAAATCGCCCACGGCCTGGGCAACTGTTTCGATCAGCGGGATTTCCTCCAGTACGTGCGTGTCGCTATGCCCCATCAATATGGTATCAAGCAGAGTTGTGCCTGATCGAGGGAATCCGACGAGGAACACCGGAGATGGAGGATCGCGTGAAACGTCAACTTTCGGCCAACCCGCAAACCAGTCAGCCGTGGTCTGATGTCTGAGACCATCCATATTGCGCTGATAGGCACTGCGATCGACACTTAAACCCAATGGGCTTTGCGCCATTGCCCGGTTCATGTCTTCATAGGCCCAGAAGGCTTCGTCAATCAGTCCTAGTTTATCCGCCAACTGTCCCTTCAACTGCGCAATTGTAGCTTCATTGATGGCGGTGGACGAAATTGATTTCGCCAACTGCAGCGCTTCATCAAGCTTGCCAGCACGGCTTAGCATCAACGCTTCCAGATAACTGATTTCTGGCCCATCCACACCATGCTGCCGGGCCGCCGCAACAAGTGCGGAAAGTTCGTCAACGCGATTTGCCTTTTCCAGCAATATGCCGAGATTGAGATAGCCGACCGGATTTTTTGCATCGGCCTGCAGCGCAAATTTGAAGGCGCGCTCCGCCTGCGGCTGATTGGACAAGTCTGTAAAGGCCTGTCCGATGGACACAAAGACTCTGGGATTTTTGGGATCGAGTCTGGCAGCGTCACCCAGAGCCCGCAGACCAGCCTCGGGATGGTCCATGCTCGTCAATGTCCTGCCGAGTTCAATTAGCGGCGCCGGGTCCTGGGGCGCAAGCAACGCAGCTTTTTCGAGCATAAGGCAGGCGTCTTCATATCGATCCTTCGACATGAGCACACGAGCGATATTTGTGAAAACGATCGACTCCTGAGGCTTCAACTGTCGGGCACGCTGGAAAGCATCCATCGCAGCATCCAAATCGCCCGATTCATGGCGGGCATTACCCAAATTGTTCCAAGCGTCAAAATTGTCAGGCTGCTCGTGAACTATACGTTCATAGGCCCATACTGCTTCATTCGGGCGACCTTGCGCTTTAAGCAGATCTGCTTCTAGCCTTTGCAGGTCTTGAGACGGTTTTCCATCAGGTGGCTGACATAGTTTTAGAGCCTCGTTCCATTGCCCTAGTTCGGCGAGTACTTTTGCGAGGTTGATTCGATTATCGTCATTGTCACCACCACAGGCAATCGCTTTGCGAAGGAAATCAGACGCTTTTTCCGGAAATCCAGCCTGCGCTGCAACGACGCCAGCAAATTGGAGAGCGACATGATCGCGCGGCAGGGCTTTCAACACCGCTTCGGCCTGTACCAACGCTCCTGACAAATCGCCTTTTTGATAGGCCGCATGAGCCGCCCGCATCCGTTCCTGTGATTTCATGCCTGCGTCCTAGATAGAAAAAGGGCGGGAAACCAGTCCCGCCCTTTCCTTTTTTGCTTTAGCTTGCGTTAGAAGCGCAGGCGAGCCGACACATAAGCGCGGCGGCCGAGAACGTCGTAGAGCGACGGATCGGTGCCCGACTGTACGTTCGGCGCATAGGTTTCCGGTTTGCGGTCGAACGCGTTGTTCAAACCGAGGCGGAAGGTAAGCGCATCGACATTGGCTTCCAGACCGAAGTCGAAATACCATGCTGCACCCGGACCCGAGAAGGTTTCACCAACATACTGCTTGGCAGCGCGGTTGACCATCTTGTGGATGTAGCGAACGCGGGTATCGAACTTCAGATTTTCATTCAGGGTCCATGCCACATTCAAGTTGCCCTTCCAGCGCGGGAAGCTGGTTCCCAGACCTGCACCGAAGAAGGAAGCCGAGCCGGCATAGTCGGTCTTCAAACCACCAAGACCAACATTCTTGAAGTCGATCAGGTAGCTTACCAACAGATTGAAGTTGATTGCCGAGGTTTCCGAAACAAATTCGGTCGGCAAGCGATAACCCAATTGAACATCGACACCTGAAGTTTTCACCGAGCCCTGGTTAACCGCCTGGAAGTAACCATTGGCGTCACCGCCGAGCGACGCAGGCAAGTAAATGCCGGTGATGGCATCGCCCGAACGGGCAATACCAGCGCAGTACGGGCTGTTCGGATCAAGACCGGGATTGATGTCATTGTAACCATAGCACGAAGCAATGATTTCATTGACGTCTGGGTTAAAGATCGTGTCGGTGATCTTGATGTTGTAATAGTCGATCGAGCCGGTGAAGCCAGCTGCCGAGAACACGCCACCAACGGTGAAAGTATCCGACTTTTCGGGTTTCAGGTTCGGGTTACCGGTAACGGTGATAAACGCCTGAGCGCCCGGAGTGGCCACAAAGGTGTTGAGAGTACCAGCACCAACGCCACGGCCTGCGCCACCAAATGCGCCGTTGCGGCAGATATTCGCTGCTGCAGCGCCACCGGTGGTACGGAAGTTCGAGGTGACCGAGCAAGGATCAAAGATCTGCGGGAAGCTGCCACCGCCCGAGAAGAGTTCACCAAAGTTCGGTGCACGAACCGAGTGCTGGTAGCTGGCACGCAGACGAACCGCATCGACCGGCGAGTAAGACAACGTACCGCCATATGCCCAATCCTTAGAAGGCGTTCCGTCAACACCGTTGGCGATGTCGTTGAAGTCGCTCTTCGAATGACGCGCAGTCAGCGACAGTTCCAGATTATCCATGATCGGAGCGCGAAGCTCAGCGAAGAAATCGAGGAAGCTGTTGGTACCAAGGTCAGGCGTACCGGTGTTGAAGCCGGCAATCGGACCGAACAGGGCGCCCGGATCGAATGCGTAGCGGAACTTGCGCGATTCGACACCGAAGACGACGCCGAGCGGACCGCCGGGCAGTTCGGTCAGTTCACCGCTAACATAGGCCTGGGCAATTTTCTGCGTGAAGGTAGTTTTGGTACGACCAACTTCGTCCACAAAATCTACGCAAGCTTGCGAAAGCGGCTGGATACCGAACGGATTGAACCCGCCTGCGCAAAGGCTGGCGCCACCATCCGGAGCTTCGAGCAAGCGCTGAACCTGCTGGACGTTGACGTTACCGGCAGCAGTTGTGTCAATGGTGGTTTTGCCCCAACTGTAATAGGCTTCATAGCGCCAGCCGGGAGCGATCTCACCACGAAGGCCAGCGAGTGCTTGAAGAACTTCGTTTTCGTTTGTTGACTCACGAAGACCGGTACCAAGGAAACGATAGCCGATGCGAACGCCTTCAGCGGCCCCCGAGCCCGTGAGATTGGGATCGTTGCCAGTCCGGGTGTTCAACAACGAACGCAAATCAGCCGAAATAAACGGGTTTGTTACCGGAACGACGAACCCGGTGATGCGGCCAGCCGTTACGCCCGCGCCAGCACCCGCATCATGTGTCAAGGTGACCAGCGGCGAGCGGGCATTCAATTGCGACGCAGACGACAAGGTATTGACAATACCCGTGCTTACAGGGGTCGGCGCAAGCGCGGTGGACGACGAATATTCGGTGAAGCCACCCTGCATGAAGAAATCGAACGATGGGTTAATTTCATAATGCCCAGCCAGAAATGCCGACTTGCGCTCAAGCGGCAGGACCAACAGGTTGATGATGTCGAAGTTGTAGCTGTAGAAATCCGGGAAGAAGTTCAGGTTCGGATTTGCAGGCGAGTCAACCGAATAGCGGAAGTTTGATACGTCTACTGGGCTGTTGAATGTGCCACGACCGAACAAGGTTCCGTCCGAGTTAAAGCCCAACTGCGTGATCGTCGGCGTTTGCGCTGCCGCAACGCCATAGCCGGCAAACAATGCATTAACAGCAGCCTGAGTGATCGGGTTGGTCGAGCTGTTGACGAACGTACCGGTCGGGAACGAACCTGTGGTCGAAGTTGCCTGCGAGGCAAAGCCGCGCTGGCCTTTCACAAGACCCTGACGGTTTGAATATTCAGCCGAGAAGGCGATATTACCACGGCCGTCGGCAAAGTTGCCGCCGATGGTGCCGCTGATCTGATATTCGCGGGCATCCATTTCCGAAACAGTGTTCGAATAGGTCGCGCGAAGATCGAGGCCTTCAAAATCATCCTTCAGGATCATGTTGACGACACCTGCGATAGCGTCGGCACCATAGGCCGCACCTGCACCGCCGGTGGTCACGTCGATACGCTCGATCAAGCCCTGCGGAATGGTGTTCAAGTCGACCGTCTGATCCGAAGCCGACACCATCGGGCGACGACCGTTGATCAGCACAAGGTTACGGTTCGAACCGAGACCACGAAGGTTGATGTTCGACTGACCGCCGTTGCCGGGGTTGTTCGAAGTGGTGGTACCCGCCGGGTTAACACCGGGCAGGGTGTTGAGGAAGGTGTCGAGCGTAACGTCTGCGTTTGCGACTGCTTGCTCGCCCGTGACAACCGAAACCGGGCTGTTCGAATCGAGGTTGGGACGCGCGATGCGCGAACCGGTGACGACGATGGGCGTACCTTCGTCTGCTGCCTCGTCTGCCGCATCCTGTGCGAAGACGGGGGTCGAAATCATTGCGAGACCAAGCACCAGCGGCGCGGTCGTCGACTTCAAATTGCTAAGACGTGTCATTTTCACGTGTCCAGCCCCTATATCTGTGATGACGAAACTGCCCCAAAAAGGAGCCGGAATCGTCGTTTCAAATTCTCTGAATGCCGGAAATACTGCCTTGCGAGCAGCACAGTCCCCTCCAGATTGCCATGGCTGTTGGAACATTTTTGCGCAAAGGGCAAAGAAAATGCCGTGCTAGAACGCCGTTTTTCGCCAATTGTAACTATTTTGCAACACGGTAAGCGTAGCGCAACGTAGCCTATTGCGCAGGCAGCAACGCCAGCGGATCAACACGCGCCGCGCGCCATTTCATTCCCCAGTGTAAGTGCGGTCCACTGGCCCGACCCGTTGCTCCGACCCGGCCGATGACCTGCCCCTGTTTCACCACCTGGCCTTCTTCGACCAATAGTTCAGAACAATGCAGAAATGCGCTGTTTAGCCCCATACCATGGTCAATCATCAGTAGATGCCCCTCCAGCGTGAAGGGCTGCTTGGCGGTCAAAGTGACAATTCCATCTGCTGGAGCCACAAAGGCCGTACCGGTCGGCATCGCAATATCGAGGCCGCTATGATAGCTGCCGGGCGTGCCATTGTAGACACGCTGGGCACCGAACCTTCCCGAAATCCTGCCTTTTAGCGGCCAGATAAAATCCTGTCGCCAACCGCCACTGTCATGAATCTGGGCGCGGGCCGCGTTAATGCGTGCGAGTTCCGGGCCTCGCCTGGCCTGAAACTCTTCGCTCGTTTTCGCGGCTCCCAAAGGATTGGCGTTCACATGCTGGATCGCCCAGTTTCCCGGGCGCACCGGGATATATTGCTCGATCAGCGTGCCATCGGCGCGATGAGCGACGAGGCTGGCACTATTTTCTGCATCACGATCAAAACCGACCAGCAAAAAGCCATCGGCGCTCAGTGGAACCTGTGCGCCGTTGAATGTGACCTTTACCGCGTCGGAAGGCGCACGCGCGATCGTAACCGAACCCTGCACAGCCGGACGGGCCAACCAGAACTGATCGCGCGCACTGTGCGGCGTCACAGGTGCATCAAACTTTGTTGGCTCTACCTTTGCAGGTGGACTGACTGCTACAGGCAATGGCTCGGCGGACGGGTGAGCGGTGCAACTGGCGACAGCCGCAACAAACAGCAGCACGGCAGTTTTGGAATTTAATATCACCGCTTTGTATATCAGCGCTTACCCAGCGCTGCCTTCACGGAAATTTCAGGCGAAGCGTAAGGTTCCTGCAAGGCGACGCTCCAATAACGCAGTTCGTCGAGCGGGATTTGCTCTCCACTGACCGCGCAGCGAACATGGTCGCCGCTAGAAAGCATACGAAAGCCGTTGGCCATATAGTGAAGTCGGGCTTCTTTATTGCGGTTCATCATCAACATGTCGTCCATATGCACGATTGACGACCATGCCGCAATCTTGGACCTGCCGTATCTGCCAAGATGTAAAATCCTAACCAATATTATATGGCACGCGCGTAAGAAATATCGTTAACATGGAGGTGTGGGCGATAATCAGGACCAACGCGTCGAGAAATTAAGTGCCGTGCAAGTTGAGACTTTGCGGCACGTGTTCGCGCACCGCAGCTCCAAGGAAATCGCCCGTATCATGGGCGTTTCGCCGCACACAGTCGATGAACGGCTAAGGCGCGCGAACCGCATATTGGGGGTTACGTCTCGAATTGACGCTGCGCGCATCGTTGCCGCCAGTGCCGGAAACGGACCTCAACCTTTGATATATCAAGCTCCGCAGCTTGGACCGCAATTCGCATCGGCCGATGACAGCGGGGCTTCGCACGAAAGCGGATACCGGTTTCCCAAAACAGGGATTGGGTATCCGTTTCCGACGCGGGGTCGGCCATATAATTCGCATGGCCGGAGGGAGCGTATCCTGTGGCCGATCTTGATTGCATTCGGAACCATCATGGCTTTCGCCGCCCTTTATTCCGTTCTGCTCGGTTTGGGAGCGATGCTGACCTGACCGGGCTGTCCTCACCGTGCTGCCATTATGGTAGCACGCAACCGAACAGGAAATCTGCATGCTAAAAGACCGTATCAAAGCCGCTCAGCGCATCGCCGCCGATCTGCACGAAGCCGAAAACGCCATCGACGACGCCATCATCAAGATTGCCCGTCTTGCCGCCACATTGCCGGTCGCACGGTTCGAAACACGGATGTCGGCGATGGTGGGGCAGGATGCCGTGACCAAAGTGACGCAGGCCGTTGCAGCGGCAGGCAATGTCCGCCAGATGATAACCGATGCGCATCATGCGCTTGGCGAAACCCAAAAGCAGGTAGGTCTGGGAACGCGCATGTTTGGTGCAGGACTCCCCAAGCCTCCGTCAGGCAGCATCGCTGTACCTATGCCACAAAATCATAACGGCGAAGAAGTAGCGATTGTGAAAGAGGTCCAAACGGCTTCAGGTCGCGCCGCTTAAGTCATGTCAGGCCCGGATATACTGTGAACCACGCTTATTTCTATTACATGTTTCTGGGTCTGACCGTTGTTCTGGCCTTTTGGAAAGGAGCGGGCAGCGAAAAATGGGGGGCGGCAACGGCTTTGTCCGGATCGCTCGCATCGTCGCTGCTTGGCTTCGACGCCAATTGGTCAAAACTGATTGTTGATCTGATGCTTGTCGACCTGATTGTGCTCGCAAGTTTCTGGTGGCTGTCGCTGCGCAGCGACCGGTTCTGGCCTTATTGGGTAACTGGCTGGCAGTTGGTGGCTGTGCTGGTTCATGCACAAAGGGCTCTGTTCGATGACATATTGCCAGCGCCTTATGCCCTGATGACCATGTACCTGGCTTATCCTATGCTGGCACTGATCATCTGCGCATCGATCAAACGAACTCGACATGTCGGATATCCGCAGGGCTGAGCCTTAGATCCTGACGGCCTTACTGTAGGAGCAAAATATGATCGAAGCACCGACTTCGGGGCTGAGGGGGCGTGCACTCATCTATCCCGTCCTGGTCATTGCCGGTTGGAGTGTCGGACGCGCATTCGCGTTGCAGTCTGAGCCAGCACCGACCGAACAAATCATTGGCCGGGTTGCACCAAAGGCACCGCATATCGCAGTACGCGACCCGAATCCCGAACTGGCTTGTCCCTTCTGGCCCGGCCTGTTGGACAATCCGATAGCCAAATCTGGTTCGGTATCGGGCAATCCGCAACCCGAGCGCGATGGCTGGACATTCTACCGCCCTGTTCGCATTGGCAAACAGGCACCGCATATGATGCGGTCGACAGAACAAGGCGCTGGTAGCGGAACTGTTCAGCCACTGCCATTCGCGCAAGTGGCTGCTGCAGTTCCAACGGTACCGACCGCTTTGACACCCGCAAATCTGCCCGCCGCGCAACGCCAACGCCGCATTCAGCTATATGGGTATAGTTTGTGGCGACAGGGCAGCGGATCCGATGCCTTTGCACCCGCCGCGCAATATGGAGGAAGTCAGGCCGGATTGATCGCAACTTGGGATCCCTTTAGCAGAGTTGAAAAAGGCGTCGCGCTGCTCGCAAGAGCGTCCGCCACCCCGGATGGGAATGAACGCGAACTCGCGCTGGGCGCACGGTGGCAGCTTAACCGCCACTGGCCGATATCAGTGTCCGCGGAGCGACGTTTCCGACTCGATGGCAAGGACAGGTTCGCTTTCTATGCTGCAGGCGGCGTCAATGATGTGGCAATTATCGGTAAGGCGAAACTCGACGCCTATGGGCAGGCTGGATATGTCAGCGGCAAGAACGGCGGCGGTTTCTTCGATGCCCATGGTCGCATGCTGCATCCGGTGGCGACGCTTGCTGGCTTGCCGCTATCTGCAGGAGCAGGCGCGTGGGCCGGAGGGCAACCGGGCGTGCGGCGACTGGACGTTGGCCCGACGATTGCCACCCGCGTCGAAACACGTTTTGCGGATTTTACCCTGCAACTCGATTGGCGACAGCGGGTTGCAGGGAATGCCAATCCAAAGGACGGATTAGCATTGACCGTGTCGACCGGTTTCTAACCCTGCTTCCGCCCACGTTCGATGACGACCATGCGGCGTGCTTCCACCTCTTCTGCGCTGACCTGACCGTTGGCGGCGCGCGAAACGCGGGCCTCGTGCTCCATCGCTTCGCCGAAGGGCAATGCGTAGCCGTCGTCGATCAATCGCTTATAGGTCTGCACCATCGCCGGATCGACGGAGGCTATATCGCGCGCCAGCGCCTTGGCATGCGTCAAAAGTTCGTTGGCCGGCACGACTGAGTTGACCAGCCCCCAGGCACAAGCGGTTTCGGCGTCGAGAAAATTGCCGCTGAACGACAATTGCTTCGCGCGTGAAATGCCAATGGTGCGCGACAGTTTCTGCGAGAGGCCCCAGCCGGGCATGATGCCAACCCGGGCGTGGGTATCGGCAAAACGGGCGTTGGTGGAGGCGATCAGGATGTCGCAGGCGATTGCTACCTCGAACCCGCCGGTGATGGCAACGCCGTTGATTGCGCCAATAACCGGCTTGCGGCAAATCTCGATCGCTTTCACCGGATTTTCATCAGCGCTTTCGGCATTGGCCGCGCCCAGATTGCTGGTATCCGCACCCAATTCCTTCAGATCGAGCCCAGCGGTAAAGGCGCGCTCACCTGCCCCGGTCAGGATGACGCAGCGGACGCTTTCATCAGCATCCACAGCCCGCATCGCCTTTGCCAATTCCGCCCGCAACGCCCGCGACAGGGCATTCATCGCTTCTGGGCGGTTGAGAGTTACGACGGCAATCCCATCTTCGACTTCTGTGGTGACCAACATTTTATCTCTCAAATACCGGGGATTTGAAACCGAACGCGGCTTCGCCAATAGGATGCTATCGGTTTGCCATCGCTGTCCAACGCCGGTTCGAATGCGGCTCGGCGCAATAATGATTTGCAAACGGCATCGTCGAACTCTTTGGGCCTTGTCGTTGCCTGAATGTGACAAGCGGTCGGCTTCCCGTCTTCGTTTACGCTTAGACGGAATTCGACGAGGGCAGGTTGACCGATTTGCAGCATGTCCATCGGATAATCGGACGAATAGATCCAGCGACCGGGATTTTGTGCGGGGACAGGCGATCGTTTCAGATTTTTGTGCTTTTCTACATCAATGCCCCAATGGGTAAGGAGTTCGTCAATGCATTTGTCCAACGATTCCATCGGCCTTTTAAGAGGCCCCGTTTCAAGGACGATAGTTTGGCGAAGGGGCTTACCTATTTCCAGATGTTGAATCGCCTCATAACGCTTAGCAGCAATCGGCTCCAATTCGATCCACTCGCCTTCCTTCTTATCCTTTATCGCCTTCAGTTCATCGTCCGAAGGAGGCGCAATTCGTGCATCCGAACTGAAAAGTAACGCCGCGTTTTTTCCTACATTGCCCTTCAAGAAAGGAAGCGGCTGTTTGGCTTCGGATGGTCCGAATTGAACCCACGCATCGGCTTTCAGCACGTCAGTACGGACAGGTTTTCCTGCTATGGTTATGCGAAAGCCTTCGTCGGGGCCAAATTTGTCGAAAAAGGCAAAGACGATATTCTCGCCTTCACCATATTGCCGCGCCAGTCGACAATAGTCGGCGCCATAATCGACGTGCCAATTCGAACTAGCTGCCAGCCTTAAAGGTTCCTTGGCATGCGCAGGCGTGCAAGCCAGTGCGGCAAAAACGGGTAAGAAAATCCAAGAAAAGCGTCTAGTTTTCATCTCACTCCTCGCTTCCAGCGCTTCAATGGTTTGTAATAAAAATTACCTGAAAGCAACGCCTTGAATCACTAGGCCACAAATGAAAAGGGCGACCAATAAGGCCGCCCCTTTTATAAAGTTTCTTTGAGAAAACTCAAAGCTTGCCGGTCAATTCCGGCACGGCGTTGAACAGGTCTGCCACAAGGCCGATATCCGCGACCTGGAAGATCGGTGCGTCTTCGTCCTTGTTGATCGCTATGATGGTTTTCGAATCCTTCATGCCCGCAAGGTGCTGGATCGCGCCGGAAATGCCGACAGCGATATAGACTTCGGGGGCGACGATCTTGCCGGTCTGGCCGACCTGATAATCGTTGGGGACATAGCCCGCATCGACCGCAGCGCGCGAAGCACCAACCGCTGCACCCAGCTTGTCCGCAAGCGGGAAGATGGTGGCTTCGAAAGTCGGTCCGTCCTTAAGTGCGCGACCACCCGAAACGATGATCTTCGCACTGGTGAGTTCGGGACGCTCGAGCTTGACGATTTCCGCGCCAACAAAGCTCGAGGTGCCAGCATCGCCGGGGCCCGAAACGGCTTCGACAGCGGCGCTGCCGCCGGCAACTTCTGCCTTGGCAAAGGCGGTGCCGCGAACGGTGATCACCTTCTTCGCATCCGACGACTGCACGGTAGCGATAGCATTACCGGCGTAGATCGGGCGGGTGAAGGTATCGGCGCTTTCAACCGAGAGGATATCGCTGATCTGCATCACGTCGAGCTGGGCAGCCACGCGAGGGGCGATGTTCTTGCCATGCGCGGTTGCGGGGAACAGCACCGCATCATGATGACCCATCAGATCGGCGACCAGCGGTGCGACATTTTCCGCAAGCTGGTTGGCATAAGCGGCGTTATCGGCGACATGCACCTTGGAAACGCCTGCAATCTTGGCAGCCGCATCGGCAACCGCACCGCAATTGTGGCCCGCAACCAGCGCATGCACTTCGCCAAGCTGCGAAGCAGCGGTCACGACGGCCAGCGTCGCATCCTTCATCGAGGCATTGTCATGTTCGACATAAACGAGCGTCTTCATCCTGCGACTCCCATTTCCTTGAGCTTGGCAACAAGCGCATCAACATCGGCAACCTTGATACCGGCGCTGCGCACCGGCGGTTCGGCAACCTTCAATGTTTTCAGACGCGGGCTGACATCGACGCCATAATCGGCGGGGGTTTTCTGCGCGAGCGGCTTCGACTTTGCCTTCATGATGTTGGGCAGCGATGCATAGCGCGGCTCGTTCAGGCGAAGATCGGTGGTGACGATTGCCGGGGTCTTCAGGCTGACGGTTTCAAGGCCGCCATCGACTTCACGGGTCACTTCGACGGCATCTCCCTTCACTTCGACCTTCGAAGCAAAGGTGCCCTGTGGACGGCCGGTGAGTGCAGCCAGCATCTGGCCAGTCTGGTTCGAATCGTCGTCGATCGCTTGCTTGCCGAGAATGACGAGGCCCGGGGCTTCTTCTTCGACAATCTTGGCAAGGATCTTGGCAACGCCCAAGGGTTCGACATCTTCGGCAACCACGAGGATCGCACGGTCTGCACCCATGGCGAGCGCGGTGCGCAGCGTTTCCTGCGCCTTGTCGGGGCCGATCGAGACCGCAACGATCTCAGCAGCCGCACCCTTTTCCTTCAGACGGATCGCTTCTTCGACAGCGATTTCATCAAAGGGGTTCATCGACATTTTGACATTCGACAGATCCACACCCGTGCCATCCGGCTTTACGCGGGGTTTCACATTATAGTCGATCACCCGTTTAACGGGGACGAGGATCTTCATGGGGTCTCTCCCTTTCCTAACCGACTCACCTTACGGGGCAGGATAGCCCCAAAAACTGGCGCCCTATGAATGACGTTTACGTTAACGTCAAGTAGGCAGTCTCTCTCTTTCAGGGGAGAGAAAGACTTGGCTAGGAAACATATTTCCTAGCCAAGTCTTGAGAGCGGGGCTCCGGCGCGAGATCAGCCCCTCTCGACTGCGACTAGGCAGCAAGCTGCCAAGTCTCGTTCCTCTCCCCCGAAGGAGAGAGGTCTTGTTTCTCAAGCCGCGCGAACCTCGGCGACAATCTTTTTCGCGGCATCGCCAAGGTCGTTCGCAGGAACGATCGGGAGGCCACTATTCGCAAGGATATCCTTGCCCTGCTGCACATTGGTGCCTTCGAGGCGGACGACGAGCGGAACCGAGAGGTTCACTTCCTTCGCCGCTGCAACGATGCCCTCGGCGATGATGTCGCACTTCATGATACCGCCAAAGATGTTGACGAGAATGCCCTTCACCGCCGGGTCTTTCAGAATGATCTTGAACGCCGCGGTGACCTTTTCCTTGTTGGCGCCGCCGCCGACGTCGAGGAAGTTGGCGGGGAATTCGCCGTTCAGCTTGATGATGTCCATCGTCGCCATGGCAAGACCGGCGCCATTGACCATGCAGCCGATATTGCCGTCGAGCTTGATGTAAGCGAGGTCATATTCGCTGGCTTCGACTTCTGCCGGGTCTTCCTCGGTCAGATCGCGCAGTTCGGCGAGATCCTTGTGGCGGAACATGGCGTTGCCATCGAAGCCGACCTTGGCGTCAAGCACCAGCAGTTCGTCGCCATTGGCACCTTCACACACAGCAAGTGGGTTGATTTCGATCTGTTCGGCATCGCAACCGAGAAATGCTGCATAGAGGCCAGCTAAAACCTTGGCAGCCTGCTTTGCCAGATCGCCTGACAGGCCCAGCGCCTTGGCAACGCTGCGGCCATGGTGCGGCTGAAGCCCTGTTGCTGGGTCAATCGTAATGGTGTGGATCTTGTCGGGCGTGTTGTGCGCGACTTCTTCAATGTCCATTCCGCCTTCGGTCGAAGCGACAACTGCAATGCGGCTGGTCGCACGATCAACGAGAAGCGCAAGATAGAATTCCTGCTTAATGTCTGCGCCATCGGTAATGTAAAGCCGGTTGACCTGCTTGCCTTCAGGTCCGGTCTGGATAGTCACGAGCGTGTTGCCGAGCATTTCCTTGGCATGTGCTTCGACTTCTTCGATGCTCTTGGCCAGACGGACACCGCCCTTCGCATCAGGACCCAGTTCTTTGAACTTGCCCTTGCCGCGGCCGCCGGCGTGGATCTGCGATTTCACGACATAAAGCGGTCCCGGCAGCTGCTTGGCAGCGGCAACGGCTTCTTCGACCGAGAGTGCCGCAATGCCCTTGGGCACGGCAACGCCGAATTTCGCCAGCAGTTCCTTGGCCTGATATTCATGGATGTTCATGGGAGATTGCGTCCTTCCGATGCCAGATTCGCCGGTCGCTTAAGCACAGCTTGACGCACAAGGGAAGTGGCCCGAACGCGCTTTTTTATCAAAGGAGCTTTAGAGCCTCGAGCTCGGCTCGCAGCGTTGGCGCATCGGTGAAATGATGGGCGGCAAATCCATTCGCCCGCGCGCCCTCCACATTGGGCAGGCTGTCGTCGACAAACAGCCCTTCTCCTTCCGCCAGACCGAAGCGGTCGAGCGCGAGCCGATAGATCGCCGGATCGGGCTTGGTCAGATTTTCCTCGCCTGAAACGACGATGTCGCTGAAGTGGGTGAAGACCGGCTGAGTGGGCCGAAATCCAGCCCAGAATTCTGCCCCAAAATTGGTAATCGCAAATAACGGCACGTCGCGGCGCGCCAGGTCTTCGACTATTTCGAAGGATCCAGCCACCGGCCCGGGGATGGTTTCATTGAAGCGTGTGGCATAAGCATTGATATGCGCGGCGTAGGCTGGAAACTGCACCTGAAGTTCGGGCACCATCTCTGCCAGTGGTCGGCCAGCATCATGCTGAAAATGCCATTCCGGCGTCACAACATTTTGCAGGAACCAATCGAGTTCGCTCTGATCCTCGATCAGTTTTTCGAACAGTGCCCGCAATTCCCACTGCACCAGCACCCGCCCGACATCAAAGACTACCGCGCGAATCGCAGTCATCTGCTTCTCCGGCACTCAAACGCAAAAAACCGCCCGCGGATTTTCCGGGGCGGTTATAGCTGGCATGCAGCGCATGCCGGACATACCGGCGAATCAGCCCTGGCGGGCTTTAAAGCGGCGGTTGGTCTTGTTGATGACATAGACGCGGCCACGACGGCGAATCACGCGGTTGTCGCGGTGGCGGCCCTTGAGGGACTTAAGAGAATTGACGATCTTCATCGGATCTACCCGTTAAAAAGTGCAAAGCTGCGTGAAATTGAAGGCGCGCCTCTATGGGGGAAGGCCATCAAAGTCAAGCGCCATTGCGGCTTTTTGGCGAAGCGTTTAGGGTTATGCCATGAACCTGTTCCGCACGCTCCCGCTCATCCTTATCCCGCTGTCGCTTTCGGCCTGCGCGATTCCGACCGGTCCTGTTGAGGTAACCCGTTTCAATCGGGTCGCTGAGGGCGTGGTCTATGGTTCAGGCAGCTTTTCGGTTACTCCCGCAGGCGACATGCGAGCAGGGGACGGCCTGACCTTGTCACCCTATTTGGCAGCGATCGAGCGCGAAATGAATCGCGTCGGCTATAGCGAAGCCCTTGTCGGCAGCGACGTCGTCGCCGAAGTTTCGGTCCAGCGTGTCGAATTTCGCGGCAATGATCGTAATCCTGTGTCTGTCGGCGTGGGCGGTTCGACCGGAAGCTACGGGTCGGGCGTAGGGGTTGGCGTAGGTGTGAACCTGAACGCGCTTGCCGACCAGCGCGGCGTCGAAACAACGCTTCGCGTTCGGATCGTACGCAGCGCGGACAACCTGATTATATGGGAAGGGAAGGCAGTCCAACGCGGCGCGGCAAATTCACCATCGGCACAACCAGGCATTGCAGCGTCGAAGCTGGCAGAGGCGCTATTCAAGGAATTTCCCGGAATTAGTGGGGAAGCGATAACCGTTCCATAGGCCGTACACTCGACAGTCGGGCATAAGGCGGCTAATCCGCCGCCCCATGACAATTCACAGCATCAACGCCGCCTTCGACAGCGGCAATATCATCACCGATTCGATCGACGGCGCAACTGCCAGGCTATCCATCCGCAAGGACAAGGATTCGGACTTCTTCCAATGGTTCCATTTCCGTGTCGTTGCCGAGGCGGGCGAAGAATTTATCCTGAAAATCACCGGCCTTGAAAGAAGCGCCTATCCCGGCGGTTGGCCCGATTACCGCGCCTGCGTTTCCGAAGACCGTGACTATTGGGCACGTGCTGAGACCAGCTATGACAAGGCTGAGGATGGCGGCACGCTGACCATCCGCTACACCAGCGTCTCGGGTCTCGCCTGGTTTGCCTATTTCGCACCCTATTCGATGGAGCGGCACCACGACCTCGTCTCGGAAACCGCCGCCTGCGAGGGAGTCGACTATCGCTGCCTCGGCACAAGCCTGGAAGGCCAGCCGATCGACTGCCTCGAAATGGGCAATGGCGACACACAGGTCTGGCTTTACGCCCGCCAGCATCCGGGCGAGAGCATGGCCGAATGGTGGATGGAAGGCGCATTGGACATGCTGACCGACCCCAGCGACCCGCACACGCGCAAATTGCTCGAAAAATGCCGCATCCATGTCGTGCCCAATTGCAACCCCGACGGCAGCTGCCGGGGCCATCTGCGCACCAACTATGTTGGCGTGAACCTCAACCGCGAATGGGCCGAGCCCAGCGCCGAACGCAGCCCCGAAGTCCTCGCCATCCGCAACGCGATGGACGCAACCGGAGTGCATTGGGCGATGGACGTGCATGGCGACGAAGCGATCCCGGCTGCCTTCATGGCAGGCTTTGAAGGCATCCCGTCCTGGACCGACGCGCAGGGTGAGCGTTATACCCGCTTCATCAACCGCCTCGCCGAACGCACCCCCGATTTCCAGACCAAGCTGGGCTATGGAATTTCCGGCCCGGGCAAGGCGAACCTTACCATGTCGACCAACCAACTCGCCGAACGCTTTGGCCCGTCTCACGGCTGTGTTTCGATGACACTCGAGATGCCGTTCAAGGACACCATCAACGCCAACGATCCGGAACAAGGCTGGTCGCCCGAACGCTGCAAGCTGCTGGCTCAGGAATGTCTCGCGACGCTGGCGGAGATGGTTTGAAACAAGCCGATGCGTATTATCGAAGACGATCTGACTGGGCCGGAAATCAGCGCATTGCTCCAGACCCATTTTACGGGGATGCTCGCCAATTCGCCCAAGGACAGTTGCCATTTTCTCGATTTCGAAGGACTAAAGGGACCGGGGGTCACCTTCTGGTCAGTGTGGGACGATGATGCGCTGATGGGCTGTGGCGCGTTGAAAGAAATCGATTCCGGCCATGGCGAAGTCAAATCGATGCGGACCCATGCGGATCAACTCCGCAAGGGCGCGGCGGCGGCGATGCTGGAGCATATTATCGCGACAGCCGAGGCGCGAGGTTATCAGCGATTGAGCCTTGAAACCGGTTCCGGCCCTGCCTTCGATGCCGCGCATAGTCTCTACCTACGCTATGGCTTTGAATATTGCGGGCCGTTTGCGGACTATAAGGAAGATCCGTTCAGCCGTTTCATGACGCTGGCGCTTTAGGCTTCTTCTCCGGCAGCACCGTCACATTGGCTTCATACCAGCGGAGCATACCGAGCATGTGCTGCGCGTTGCCCTCCCCGGTCACATCGGAGAGAATGTCGCTCAGCCTGATTGCACGCAGCAGATCGCGATACGCATTTTCGGCACGGCTAAAAGCGGCGGCGATGGCGCAAGGAGCGCGGCAATCGGCGCGCGGAACGGCGCATGGCCCCTTCTGCCGGATTTCGGTGCAGCGAAAGGCAGGCGCGCTGCCGTCGACCGCTTGTTTGATATCCCAAAGGCTGATTTCCTGCGGCGGTCTGGCCAGTGCATAGCCGCCGGTGTGGCCACGGCTGGTGCGGACGATTCCGGCCTTGCTGAGCAGCTGCATCTGCTTCGCCATATAGGGCAAGGGCACGCCATGATAATCGGCGAGCGCCGCCAGGCTGAGGCCCCTTCCCGCCCCCAACGGCGCGAGCAAGGCGCAGGCATGGACCGCCCATTCGACACCCTTGTTCATCTTCATCCGGAACCACCTGACCTATGTTTGCCGCCCCTGCTTGCGGCGGCGATTTAATTCGGATATTTAATATCCATAATGATTCGTTTTTCCAAGGAAAAAGCCCAATGACCCGCAAGCTGCACCGCATTACCGGAGGCGTGATCGCGCTCTTTCTTTTCACTCATCTTGCGGTGCACCTGTTCGCGATTGCCGGGCCGGAGGCGCATAATGCGGCGCTCAAGTCGGTGCAGTGGATCTATCGGAATCCGGTGATTGAGCCGCTGCTGATTGCCGCCCTGCTGTTTCAAATAGGCCTCGGCATCCGTCTCGCGCTGCGCCGCTGGCGTGAGCCGGGCAAGAGCGGCTGGGCCAAGCTGCAACTGGCGAGCGGATTCTACCTCGCCTACTTCATTATCGTACATAGCGGCGCGGCGCTTTTCACCCGCTATGGCGCAGGGCTAGATACCAACTTCCTCTGGGTGTCCGGCCCGTTGCTGCACGCAAAAATGCAGGGCTATTTTTATCCTTACTACGCCCTAGCCGTGCTGTCCGTCGGGGCACATCTGGGCGCGATCCTGCATTTCAATGGGAAAGAAAAAGCGGCCCGGATCGCGGCGTGGAGTGCCGTCCCGGTGGTGCTGGCCTATTGGATGAGCTTTGGCGGCTGGCTGTATCCGGTAAAAATCCACGCCGATTACCGCGAATATTATGATGGTCTGTTAGCGATTATCGGGCTGGCCTGAGGCTTGCGTCCGAGGGCGGACCGCCCTAAGCGCGCGCTGAAAGCACCACCTGCTCAAAGGACACGCCCATGCCCAAGCTCATCCTCATCCGCCACGGCCAGTCGCAATGGAATCTGGAAAACCGTTTCACCGGCTGGTGGGATGTCGATGTGACCGAAAAGGGTGCGGCCGAGGCATGGGCGGCAGGCGAGTTGATGAAGGCAAAGGGTATAGCGCCCGACACATGCTTCACTAGCGTGCAGACCCGCGCGATCAAGACGCTCAATCTCGCGCTGGAGGCGATGGGCCGCCTGTGGCTGCCCGTCACCAAGGACTGGCACCTCAACGAACGCCATTATGGCGGCCTGACCGGCCTCGACAAGGCCGAGACCGCGGCGAAGCATGGCGACGAGCAGGTGCATATCTGGCGCCGCAGTTTCGACATTCCGCCGCCGCCGCTCGACGCCGATTCGCCCTATGACCTGTCAAAAGACCCGCGCTATGCCGGCATCGCCATCCCCAATACCGAAAGCCTGAAGGATACGATCGCCCGCGTGCTACCTTATTGGGAAGGCGTGATAGCGCCCGAACTGAAAGCCGGAAAAACCGTGCTGATCTCCGCCCATGGCAACAGCTTGCGCGCACTCGTAAAGCACCTGTCGGGTATTTCGGATGCCGACATCACCGGCCTTGAAATCCCCACCGGGCAGCCGATTGTTTACGAACTGGATGATGCGCTGAACGCGACCGACCGCTATTATCTGTCAGAGCGTTAAAAACTAACGCGCGTCCTCTCCATATTTGGAGCGTTTGTCTGCATACATGGTACGGTCTGCCTCGATGAGAACCTCGCTGGCACGCGAACCGGACTCGATGAGGCAATGGCCAACCGACACGTCAATTTTCAAAGTCGGCCCGGCTGTCTTCACTGGCAGCGCTGTCAGAAGTGCGCGGACTGACTCTGCCTTTTCTGCAAGCTTTTCTGCCGAAATCGAATCGAGCAAAACGGCAAACTCGTCACCACCCATGCGCGCAACGACATCCGATTTGCGCGTCGCGGAAGACAGCGCCTCCGCAATCGCGCAAAGCACATTGTCACCAGCGACATGGCCATGCGTGTCGTTGACCTGTTTCAGCCGGTCGACATCAAGGTAGAGAAGGCCAAAAGTCCCGCCATAACGGTGCGCGCGCCAGCACCAGCGATCAAGTTCCTGCATAAGATAGCGACGGTTGAACAAGGGCGTCAGCGTGTCGATTGTTGCCAGCCGTTCCAACTCGGCCACACGGGCTTTCAGATGCAGATTTTCGCGCACAAGCGCATCGCTGCGATCGTTCGCATTGGCAGGAGAAATTTGATCGTTGCGCTTCAGCATCTTGGCCCCGGTTATATTTTGCGACCCGGATAGCCGTTGTTTTTTGCGCATACAGTGTATTTCTGAATAAATTGCAACTATTTACGTCTCTGACGCATTCTGCCTTCGGTAATTGCGCTTGCGGAAAGGCGTCGCTACAGAGCTAGTCCTCGGAACAGAAGGGCAAATCAGGGACATCAGGTGGATAGCAAAGCACCATTGGTCGGCATCATCATGGGCAGCCGTTCGGATTGGGAAACCATGCGCGAGGCATCGTCTGTGCTCGCAGCCCTCGGCGTTGCGCATGAGTGCAAGGTGGTGTCGGCGCACCGCACGCCCGACCGGCTTGTAAGCTACGCCAAAAACGCCGTTGACCGTGGGCTGAAATGCATCATCGCAGGTGCCGGCGGAGCCGCCCACCTTCCGGGCATGGTTGCATCAATGACCCGGCTTCCGGTGCTGGGGGTCCCTGTACAATCCAAGGCTCTGGACGGCATGGACAGCCTTTTGTCGATAGTGCAAATGCCGGGTGGCATTCCCGTCGGGACTCTGGCCATAGGCAAAGCAGGGGCGACCAATGCCGGATTGCTCGCTGCGGCGATGTTGGCCACCAGCGACCCGGAATTGGCTGGGCGTCTGGATGCCTGGCGCGCGGCGCAAACCGAATCAGTCAGCGAGTCCCCCGAATGACGACGCTTCCGCCGGGTTCCACGATCGGCATATTGGGCGGCGGGCAATTGGGAAAAATGCTTGCCATTGCTGCGACACAGATGGGCTATCGCTGCCATATCTATGCACCTGAAGAAAATTCGATCGCGGCCGAGGTCGCTGCCGAATTTACCTGCGCTCCTTATGACGATGTCGCGGCACTTTCGACCTTTGCCGACAGTTGCGACGTCATCACTTATGAATTCGAAAATGTCGCTGTTGCACCTTTGCGCGTCATCGAAGCTGGAACCCCGATTCGGCCCAATATCAAGGCGTTGGAAATCGCGCAGGACCGGGTTGAGGAAAAGTTCTTTGCGATCAAGCTGGGCGGGGTGACCGCACCGTTCGAGATTGTCGGTGACCGGCAAGAAGCCAATTCCGCGTTCGAGAAAGTCGGTTTTCCGGCCATCCTGAAAACCATCCGCATGGGCTATGATGGCAAAGGGCAGGCGCGTGTCAGCGAACCGGAAGGCATATCCGAAGGCTGGGCGCAAATCGGCCGTCAGCCCGCCATCGCCGAAGCGATGATAAATTTCGAAACTGAATTCTCCGTCATTCTTGCCCGCGCCAGCAACGGCGACATCCGTTTTTGGGATAGCCCGCGCAACCGGCACGACGGCGGTATATTGGCGCATTCAACGCTTCCCGCTGGCCCGCTGATCGAAGCGCAGCAGGGCGAGGCACGCAAATTCGCTGCGGCTGCCGCCGAAGAACTCGAATATGTCGGTGTGATGACGATGGAATTTTTCGCCACTGCCAACGGCCCGCTGTTCAACGAGATGGCGCCCCGGGTCCACAATAGCGGCCACTGGACGATCGAAGGCTCCGCCACCAGCCAGTTCGAAAACCATATCCGTGCCGTGTGCGACCTGCCCTTGGGCGCAACACACCTGACCGCTGACCGCGTCGAAATGGAAAATCTGATCGGGGACGATGCCAAAGACTGGAAAAGGCTGTTCGCCGACGACGATGCCAATGTACACCTCTACGGCAAAGGCGAACCCAGCCCTGGCCGCAAGATGGGGCATGTCACCCGCCTGTATCGCTGACTTGTATCGCCGATACGGATAAGGCAGAGCGGCAGGCGATGGATCATCCCGAAATCATATTGGTAGTGGCAAGGGCCGACAATGGCGTGATCGGCGCAAATGGCAACCTGCCCTGGCGCATCCCGGCTGACCTCAGGCATTTCAAGCAGGTGACCAAAAACCTGCCGATGATCATGGGGCGCAAGACCTTTGACAGCCTGCCGGGGCTGCTCGAAGGGCGACGCCATATCGTGCTGACTCGCGATCCGGAATGGGCAGAAGAAGGCGCGGAAGTCGCGCATTCGGTCGAGGACGCGCTGAAGCTCGCCAACGGCCCGCATGTCTGCGTCATCGGCGGGGCCGAAATCTATCGCCTTTTTCTTCCCAGGGCAGACCGGATCGAACTCACCGAGGTGAAGGCCAAGCCAGAAGGTGACACCGTGCTGGAGGCGTTTGATCGCAAGGACTGGCAGGAGACTTCGCGGGTATCACACCCCGCAGAGGGAAGTACGCCCGCCTTCGATTTCGTGACACTGGTGCGCAAGGAGGGGTAGCGCATGCGTAAGTTTTTCTGGGGGATTGTCGCCCTGCTCTTGATAGGCGCGGTCGGCTTATTCGGCATCGCGCCAGGCTATGTCGAAGCATCGATGAACAAGGTCGATCGCAAGCCATTGCCCAAAGTGAGCGCCGAGGCGATTGCGCTGCACAAGACGCTGACCATCGTCGACCTGCACTCCGATACGCTAATGTGGAAACGCGACGTCCTCGAACGTACCGAGCGCGGGCATATGGACCTGCCACGCCTCGTCGAAGGCAATGTCGCGCTACAGGTTTTCTCCAGTGTTTCGAAAACGCCCAAGGGGCAGAATTACGACGCCAATGGCGCGGATAGCGATAACATCACGCTGCTGGCAGTCGCGCAGATGCAGCCGGTGCGGACATGGAATTCGCTGCTCGAACGATCACTGTGGCATTCAAAGAAGCTGCATTTGGCCGAGGCCGCCAGCGATAGCGACGGCGGATTGCGGCTGGTCGATACGAGTAACAAGATCGATAGCCTGCTTGCCGCACGCAAGGGCGTCCGTTCGGTCCCGGTAGGCGGGTTGCTCTCCATCGAAGGCCTGCAAAATCTCGAGGGCAAGGCCGAAAATCTCGAAAAGCTTTACGCGGCCGGTTTCCGCATGGCGGGGATCACCCATTTCTTCGACAATGAACTCGCCGGATCGATGCATGGCATCAAGAAAGGCGGGCTGACGCAGCTGGGCCGCGAAGTCATCCGGCGCATGGAAGAAAAGGGCATGATCGTCGATATCGCCCATTGCAGCCGCCAGTGCGTCACCGAAATATTGGCAATGGCGCGCCGTCCGGTGGTTTCCAGCCATGGCGGGGTGCAGGCAACCTGCAAGGTCAACCGCAACCTGTCTGACGAGCATATCAAAGGCGTCGCCAAGACGGGCGGGATCATCGGCATTGGTTATTGGGATGGCGCCATCTGCGACACCAGCCCCAAATCGGTGGCCAAGGCGATGAAGCATGTCCGTGATCTGGTCGGCATACAGCATGTCGCGCTGGGAAGCGATTATGACGGTGCGACCACGGTACGCTTCGACACCTCGAAACTGGTGCAGGTGACGCAGGCGTTGATGGACGAAGGCTTCACGCCTGAGGAAATCCGCGCCGTGATGGGCGGCAATGCCATCCGCGTGCTGCGCGAGGGACTGAAGCCTATGGCAAAGGCACCGCCCGCCGCATGAGCATCCCCCGCCTATCCTCCCGCGATCCCATGCCCGAGGCGCTGCGCGGCGCCGTGGTCGCGTTGGGCAATTTCGATGGCTTCCACCTTGGCCATCAGGCCGTGGCGGGCGAAGCCATCCGGCAAGCCAAGGCAGCAGGCAAACCGGCGATCATCGCCACCTTCGACCCGCATCCGGTGCGTTTCTTTGCGCCGCACGTCCCCTGGTTCCGGCTGACCACGCTTGAGCAGCGCCAGCACCTGTTCGCAGAGGCGGGTGCCGACGCGATGCTGGTGTTCGATTTCGATGCCGAACTCGCCGCAACCACGGCAGAGGATTTTGTCATCAAATTGTTGGCCGAACGGCTGGGCGTTTCGGGCGTCGTGACCGGCGAGGATTTCACCTTTGGCAAGGCGCGCGGCGGCAATACCGATGTGCTGCGCGATCTGGGCGCGGCGCATGGCATCACAGCAACGACTGTGGGTCCAGTCACCGATGCGGGCGGCGTGATCTCCTCCAGCCGCATCCGCGACGCGCTTAAGGCGGGCGAATGCGACGTGGCAACGCGCCTCCTCACACGGCCCTTTGCGATTGAGGCCGTCGTCCAGCATGGCGACAAAAATGGCCGCGACCTTGGCTTCCCGACCGCCAATATGGACATGGGCCATTATCTGCGCCCGCGTTATGGCGTTTATGCGGTGCGCGGGAAGCTGCCCGATGGCCGCGTGCTCGACGGCGCCGCCAATGTCGGTATCCGCCCCCAGTTCGAGCCGCCCAAGGAATTGCTCGAGCCGCATTTCTTCGACTTTGCCGAGATGATCTATGACCAGATGATCGAAGTCGAATTCCACGCCTTTCTGCGGCCTGAAGGCAAATATGACAGCCTCGACGCGCTGATCGCGCAGATCGCAAAGGATTGCGAAGATGCGAAAGTGGCGTTGAAGGCATGAAGGTTTCCAAGCGCACCACCATCATCGTCCTTGCTCTCGTCGCACTCTTCTTCGCCTTCACGCTGTTCCATGCAAGCTGGCTGGCCGACGCACCGGAGGGTGGGCCGAAGCTGGTGGCTGACAAGGGCGTTGCGCCAGTGCTGGGATCCAATGGCTGCGTGTCTGCGGCCAATGCGGGCTATGGCGCGGTTGCCGTCGGGCCAGACCTTGCCGCGCTGCAACTGGCGGCGGGGGTAGAGGCCGATGCCGTGCATGTGCCGGTCGAGATGGCCGACGGGAAGCTGGTGCCGGTGCGCCAGTTTGCCAGCAGATGCGCCGCCGATCTGGCGCAACCGCGCCCCGACGTTGCGGCCACAGCCTACAGCCTCTCGCGCCCCGAACTGTTCTGGCAAGCCAAGGGCGCGGACACCGTAAAGGCCTTGTTGGTCAAACTTCCCGCCGGGGATCGCCGCCATATCCTGATCGGCGACGAGGCGGCGGTTGCCGCTGCAAAAGCCGAACGCCCGGCAATGCGCGCCTTCACCACCGCCAAGGCACGCCAATGCGCCGCCGACTATCGCGGCTCGCTGTTGGGCAATGTCCCCGAAAGCTGCGCCAATGGCGTGATGCTGCTGACGCTGGATGAACTGGGCTTCACCCTCTGGGGCTGGCCCAACCGCTTCCTCGACCGCATGGCCAAGGCCAATACCACCGTCATCATCGCGCAGGATGTAGTGGATGGTAAGATTAAAGGCCTCACCGAAGTCCGCCAATATGGTGAAATTGCAAGCGGCTTTAACGGCTATGTCTGGGTCGACAGGATTGAGGAGCTGGGGCCTGCCTTGCGGCGGTAAGTTCCTCTCCCAAGGAGAGAGGTGTTTCTTGGCTTTATCCTTGCCGCGTAATCCCCTAAGCACCCGCGCGATATGACCGAAAAGCAAGACTATAAAGACACCGTCTTCCTGCCGAAGACCGAATTCCCGATGAAGGCTGGCCTGCCGCAGAAGGAACCCGGCATATTGGCAAAGTGGGAAGCGGACGGGCTGTACCATAAGCTGCGCGAAGCCCGCGCGGGCCGTGAGAAGTTCATCCTCCATGATGGCCCGCCTTATGCCAATGGCGACATGCATATCGGCCATGCGCTCAACCATATCCTGAAAGACATGGTCTGCCGCACGCAGACTTTGCTCGGCAAGGATGCGCCCTATGTGCCCGGCTGGGATTGCCACGGCCTGCCCATCGAGTGGAAGGTCGAGGAGCAATATCGCAAAAAAAAGCTCAACAAGGATGAGGTTCCGGTCAAGGAATTCCGCGCCGAATGCCGCGCCTATGCCCAGCATTGGGTGAATGTGCAGCGCGAGCAGGTGAAGCGGCTCGGCATCCTCGGCAATTGGGACAAGCCCTATCTGACGATGGATTTCGACAGCGAGGCGACGATTGTTTCCGAACTGCTGAAATTTGCCGAAAGCGGTCAGCTCTATCGCGGGGCCAAGCCGGTGATGTGGTCGCCGGTCGAAAAGACCGCTTTGGCCGAGGCCGAGGTGGAATATGAGGATATCACCTCGACGCAAATCGATGTGGCTTTTGAAATCACCGAAAGTCCGATCCCCAAACTGGTCGGCGCATATGCGGTGATCTGGACGACAACGCCCTGGACGATCCCGGTCAACCAGGCGATCGCCTATGGTCCGGATATTTACTACCTCCACTTCGAGGCCAGCGATGGCCGACGTTACATCGTAGCTTTCGATTTGGTGAGTCAGTTCTTGGAGCGAGCGGGTCTCACTTTTAAGGAAGGTGAGTTCACGTCTGAAGAGTTGGCGGACTCAATCGGAAAGGTAGCAGACAAACAAGTGAAAGGCTCCGACCTAGCCGGAACCATTGCCCGCCACCCGATGCACCATCTGGGCGGTTTCTTTGCCAAGCCCCGCCCCTTCCTGCCCGGCGAATTCGTCACCACCGACAGCGGCACCGGCCTTGTCCATATGGCACCCGACCATGGCGAGGATGACTTTGACCTTTGCAAGGCGCACGGGCTGGAGCCGCAATTCGCGGTTGAGGGCGATGGCAAATATCGCGCCGACTGGGGCTGGCTCGGTGGGCAAGGCAGCGTCATCAACCCCAAATTCAACGCGCCTGATGGCCCCATTTGCACCGACCTGCGCGAGGCAGGCGGCCTGCTCGCCGCCAGTGCGGATTACCAGCACAGCTATCCGCATAGCTGGCGTTCCAAAGCCAAGGTCATCTATCGCTGCACCCCGCAATGGTTTGTGCCGATGGATCGGGGCGAGGCGACGCTGCGCCAGAAAGCCATGCAGGCCATCGCCGACACCCGCTTCGTCCCCGAAAAGGGCCGCAACCGCATCGGTTCGATGGTCGAGGGCCGCCCGGACTGGGTGCTCAGCCGCCAGCGCGCATGGGGCGTGCCGATCACGCTGTTTGTCGATCGCAAGACCGGGCAATATCTGAACGACGCGGGCGTCAACGCGCGCATTGTCGAGGCTATCAAGGCCGAAGGCGTCGACGCGTGGGAAGCCACGCGCGCGCAGGAATATCTGGGCAGCGACTATAAGGCCGAGGATTATGAGCAGGTGTTCGACATCCTCGACGTCTGGTTCGATTCGGGCTGCACCCATGTCTTCACGCTCGAAAGCGGCAAATGGCCGGAACTGAGCTGGCCCGCCGACCTCTATCTGGAAGGCAGCGACCAGCATCGCGGCTGGTTCCAGTCGTCACTCCTGCAAAGCTGCGGCACGCGCGGCCGCGCGCCATACAACGCCGTCCTCACCCATGGCTTCACCATGGATGCCAAGGGCCTCAAAATGTCGAAGTCGGTGGGCAACACCGTCGACCCGCTGAAGGTGATGGAAACCAACGGCGCCGACATTATCCGGCTGTGGGCGCTGTCGGTCGATTTCACCGAAGATCACCGCATCGGCGATGAAATCCTCAAAGGCGTGGCCGACCAGTATCGCAAGCTGCGCAACACCTTCCGCTACCTGCTCGGCGCGCTGGATGGGTTCAGCGAGGAAGAGCGGGTTGCCGATGTGGCAGAGATGCCGGAACTGGAGCGTTATGTGCTCCACCTGCTCGCGGATATGGACGCAAAGCTGAAAGTCGCAGTCAATGATTTCGACTTCAACACTTATGTCCGCTTGCTATCGGATTTCGCGAACAACGACCTTTCGGCATTCTTCTTCGATATCCGCAAGGACTGCCTCTATTGCGACGCGCCGGAGAGCCTGAAACGCCGCAGCTATCGCACCGTGCTCGATATCTTGTTCCATGCAATGGTCCGCTATGCCGCGCCGGTGCTGGTGTTCACGGCGGAGGAAGTCTGGGCCTCGCGCTATCCGGATGCCGACAGCGTGCATTTGCTGGAATGGCCGGAACTGCCGACTTTCGATCATGACTCAAATGTCCTCGTTCGCGGCAATGAACTTCGCGAATTGCGCGCCAAGGTTACAGAAGCCATTGAACCACATCGTCGCGATAAAATTGTCCGTTCCAGCCTTGAGGCTGAAGTGACGATGAGCGATCTCGAACCGATGCTGCGTGATCTGAATACTGAAACACTTGCCGAAACCTTCATTTCGGGTTCAGTGCATCTTGTTCCCGGCCATGAAGGCATCACAATTGAGCCAACCACCCACCACAAATGCGGCCGTTGCTGGCGGCATTTGCCCGAAGTCTCCGAAGACGGCGCATTGTGCGGGCGTTGCGACGAGGTGCTGAATGGCTGATCCCACCTTCAAATTTCGTCACCCTGAACTTGTTTCAGGGTCCATTTCGCCTCGCTACTCTTCGGTCTATGCGGAGAGATGGATGCTGAAACAAGTTCAGCATGACGAGCATAGGGGTTAAGGGCCTTGCTATGACTACGGCTAACCCCAAATTCCGCCTGCAGGGCCTGATGCTCGCCAGCTTCCTGTTTATTGCCGATCAGGCGGTGAAGTTCATCATGATCGGGCCGCTGGCGCTGCAAAGCCGCAGGCAGATCCATATCGTCTCTTTCTTCGACCTGACCTGGGCCGAAAATCGCGGCGTATCGATGGGCTTTCTGGAGGCAGGGAGCGAGCTGGAACGCTGGCTGCTCGTCGGCCTCACCGCGGTGATCGCGGGGGTGGTCGCCATCTGGATGTGGCGCGAAAAATTGCGCGGCGATGTCCTCGCGCTGGCGATGGTCTTAGGCGGGGCGCTGGGCAATATCGTTGATCGCGTGCGCTATGGCTATGTTGTCGACTATGCCGACCTGCATTTCGGCAGCTTCCGCCCTTTCTGGATTTTCAACCTCGCCGATGCCTGCATCACCATCGGCGTGCTGATATTGCTTGCCCGCGCGTTCCTGATACGCGAAAGGGATGACGTTCATCCCGCGTCAAGCGGGAACGGGATAGCGGAGTGACCATGACGCGGAAATTCATCATTACATCGGCCAGCCTGTTGGCGTTTTCAGCGCTTTCGGCCTGCGGTTCTACCAGCGTGTTCGACCGCGAACGTCCTGACGAATTTGCCGTCGGCCGTGCTGCTCCCCTGGCCGTTCCTGCCGATCTGTCGACGCTGCCCACGCCGCAGCCGGGTGCAGGCCGCCCGCAGGAAGGCGATAGCAAGCAGGCGATGCTCGACGCCATGTTCGGCGCCCCCAAACAGTAAGGACCGAATAGGCCATGAAGAAAAATCTCGTCCTTGCCGCCAGCGCTTCTGCGATGCTGTTCGCGCTTTCAGGCTGCCAGTCGGTCGGCGGTGCCTATCAGGCGCTCTATGATTGGGACATTCGCGGCGAAGATGCCACAAAAGGCCCGGCAACCAGCCGCGTCGCGCCGCTGGTCGTGCCGCCCGATTATCCTTTGGTGCCTTCGCAAGTCGGCGTCCCCCGTGCACAGGATGGCAACACGCCCGAACAGGTGCTCGAAGCCATGTTCGGCGGCGATGCCTCTCGTTCAGCCGGTGAACGCGCGGTTGTGGCGGCAGCAGGCACCGGCGAGATGGGTATTCGCTCGACCGTGGGCGACCCCGAAACAACAACGGTGAACAAGGGCGCCGTCACCCGCGACATCATCGCCGCCCCCGAAGGTGACGGACAAAGCGCGCAGGCGGCTGTTCCGCAATAACTCGCGCAGTCAGGGTTTCACTGAAAACTGCAAACGATAAGGGCTGGCCGGTTGGGCGTCGGCCTTGCTGCGGAAATTCATATAGGGCGTGCGATTGAACCATACCTCGTGCCGCTTTCCGGCGCGCGCGATACAATTGAGTGAATAGCTTTTTCCATCTGCCGATTGTGCCGGTTTTCCGCTGCATTCGGGATAGGTCGCCCGGTCAACCTGCACGAAACTGAAACTGTCCGGGGCCATTGGCCGATCGAATCGGACGGTCAGCTTGTACGGACCCGGTTTGATCTGTGATCCATTGGCAGGATAAGTTGAAACAACGGTTGCCGCGGAGCCAGTCGGAGCTGCGCTGTTCATCGAAAAGAGAAAAGCCGCGCTGGCGAGCAGAGTTGCTGAAACGATCATGACGAGAGTCCCTTTGTTGACGCCTGTACGCGCAAGCGTTTGACCCACTTGCGCATTCACATCAGTCACCGCTTCGGCTGGATTGGGGTATCCAAAATCCTTGTCCCCAAAATTTTTGGGAATGTCTGCTTCGGCTAGGGCCAGTAAACGCGCGGCTTCGCGGCTGCTGCTGACGCCGAGTTTGCGCCGAGCATCGCGCAAACGCTCATTCACCACATGGGTCGATAAATCGAGGTGTCGCGCAATGCTTTTCGCGTCATGCCCAACCAGCAGAAGCCGCAACACGTCCTTTTCACGCTCGAGCAAAGCCGAAACGTCGTGCGTCATGCGCTCAAGCCCTGACCCCAGCTTCCTCCACGCCTGCGCTGTTGTGGCGCAAAGCTTTCAGCACTGTGTCGACGATCTGCGGTGCGTTGAGGCCTGCTTCGTCATATTGCTTTTGCGGATTGTCATGTTCCTGGAACTTGTCCGGTAACCGCATCGTACGGATTTTGAGACCCGCATCGGTGAGGCCCAAGTCACTCGCCAGCGTCAGCACATGCGCACCGAGTCCACCGATCGAGGCTTCCTCCACCGTTACCACCACCTCATGCGTCGCCATCAAACGGCGGATCAGTTCTTCATCGAGCGGCTTGACGAAGCGCAAGTCAGCGACCGTGGTCGATAGCCCCTTGGCGTCGAGCGTATCAGCCGCCTTCAAGGCCTCTGCCAGACGCGTGCCCAGCGACAGAATTGCGACGGACTTGCCTTCACGTACCACCCGGCCCTTGCCGATTTCGAGCCGCTTCGGCACTTCGGGCAGCGCCACGCCGGTGCCATTGCCACGCGGGTAGCGGAAGGCGATCGGGCCACTGTCATGGAGTGCAGCGGTATAGGTCATATGCGCCAGTTCCGCTTCGTCGGCAGCAGCCATCACCACCATATTGGGCAGAGTCGCCAGATAGGTGACATCGAACGAGCCGGCATGGGTGCTGCCATCCGCGCCGACCAATCCGGCGCGGTCGATTGCAAAGCGCACCGGCAGGTTCTGGATGCAAACATCGTGCACCACCTGATCATAGGCGCGCTGCAGGAAGGTCGAATAGATGGCGCAGAAGGGGCGCATCCCCTGCGCAGCCAATCCCGCAGCAAAGGTCACCGCATGCTGTTCGGCAATGCCAACGTCGAAGGAACGGGTCGGGTGTGCCTGCGCGAATTTGTCGACGCCTGTACCGCTGGGCATCGCAGCGGTGATTGCCACAATGCGGTCGTCGGTCTCGGCCAGCTTGGCGAGCGTTTCCCCGAAGACATTCTGATAAGCAGGCGGGCCGCCGCCTGGGCCCTTGTCCTGTTTGCCGGTGACGACGTCGAACTTGACGACGCCATGATATTTGTCCGGCGCCGCCTCGGCTGGGGCATAGCCATGGCCTTTTTTGGTGACGACATGGATCAGGCACGGCCCCTCTGCCGCATCGCGGACATTTTCAAGGACGGGAATCAGATGGTCGAGATTGTGCCCGTCGATCGGGCCGACATAGTAAAAGCCTAGTTCCTCGAACAAGGTGCCGCCCATCGCCATACCGCGCGCAAACTCGTCGGTCTTGCGGGCGGCGATGTGCAGCGGCTCGGGCAATTTGCGCGAGATGCGCTTGGCGACTTCGCGCAACGACAGGAAGGGCCGCGACGAAACCAGCCGCGCCAGATAGGCTGAAAGCCCGCCCACCGGCGGCGCGATCGACATGTCATTATCGTTCAGGATGACGACCAAGCGATTGCCCGCTGCCTGCGCGTTGTTCATCGCCTCATAGGCCATGCCCGCCGACATCGAACCATCGCCGATCACCGCAATCGCCTTGCCAGGTTTGTCGTTCAGCTTGTTGGCAATGGCGAAACCGAGCGCGGCCGAAATAGAGGTCGAGCTGTGCGCTGCGCCGAACGGATCATATTCGCTCTCGGTTCGCTTGGTAAAGCCTGACAGCCCACCGCCAGTGCGCAATGTGCGGATACGATCGCGACGTCCGGTCAGGATCTTGTGCGGATAGCATTGGTGACCGACATCCCAGACCAGCCGGTCTTCGGGGGTGTTGAACACATAATGGATCGCGGTGGTCAGCTCGACCACACCCAGCCCGGCACCCAGATGCCCGCCGGTCACCGAAACGGCACTGATTGTTTCAGAGCGCAGTTCATCAGCAAATTGGCGAAGTTGGGAAGGTTCCAGCTTTCGGAGATCTGCGGGAATCTTGACCTTGTCGAGCAAGGGCGTGACGGGTGTATCAGTCATGCAAGGCAGCTTTAACGATGTTTGGAGGATGTGTCGAACGGGTTATTTGCCCGTAGCACTTATCTAATCGCAGTCCGCACAGGTGCCGCGCACCTCGACAACGGGGCGAACCGCATGGAACCCGGCGGCCTCGGCAGCCTTGCGGACATTGCCGGTCAGGCTGTCATCATCGATATGCGTCGCGCTGCCGCAGGTGTCGCAAATCAGGAAGATGCAATCGTGCAGGCACCCCGGATGCGCATTGGCGAGATAGGCGTTGGCGCTTTCCACCCGGCTCGCGAGGTTGTTCGATACAAACAGGTCAAGGATGCGATAGACGCTGTTCGGTGCCACCCGCTTGCCGCGTTTTTGCGAGACGAGGTCGGCTATGTCGTAGGCGGAGGCGGGCTTGTCGAAGGTTGCCAGCACCGCAAAGATATCTGCGCGCATATCTGTCCACTGCTCGCCAGCCGCCGTCAGCGCTTTTTGCGCAGCATCGGCCAGATCGTGCCCATGATGTTCGTGATGATGATGTGCGTGCGTCGCCATTTTTCGAATTTAGGCCTTTTCCGCCCCGGGGGCAAGGCCGCGCTGGCTTTAGCGCGAGGCGCGCAAGTTGAGGTCGTGGCCGAGCGCCAATATGGCTACGCCAACCATCGTATAGACGATCTCGGTCCCGCCATGCGGCAGGGTCAGCGCGCCGGACATCACGCCAATGCCGAGCGAGCCAATTGCGGCAGGCAGCATGAAGCCATGCTCAATCATGCCCTTAACCAAAGCAAAAATACCAAAAACAATGGCAAGCCCAAGGCCTGCCTCATGGATGATTGGAGAAAACAGGAAACCGCCTGCCGAAGCCAGCAGCGCAAGCATGATAGAAGTGGCGAGGCAATGGACAAGGCACAAGCCGGCGAGGCTCAGACCGAGCCCGTCCCAGCGCTTTTCACGCCAATATGCCTGCAATGCGATCACGTTTCTGCCTTCCTGAGTCGCTGTATGACATTTTCCGTCCGACGTTACAACATATCATTTAGCGATGCTGACGCTGAAATCGTCGTGCACAAGATGTTACACCATCGTTAACCATAAGAATTAGCCACAATTTGAGCATGGCGCGGTTACGTGCCACGTTATGCGCAAATCCTTGCTCGCTCCTACCCTGATAGCTCTTGCCCTTGCCGCGAGCCCAGCCAATGCGCTCTATGAAGGGCTGCAATGCGTGCCTTTTGCCCGCGCGCTAACCGGTGTGACGATTTTCGGCGATGCCCATACGTGGTGGAATCAAGCCGAGGGCCGGTATCAACGCGGCGATCAACCCAAGGTTGGGGCCGTGATGGCGTTTCGTCCGCACGGCAATATGCGGCTCGGCCATGTCGCCGCAGTGCGCAAGGTGATTGACAAGCGCACGCTCCTCATCAGCCACGCCAACTGGTCGACCATCGACGGAATGCGCGGCCATATCGAGGAAGATGTGCGCGTGATCGACGTGTCCGAAGATAATGACTGGAGCCGCGTCCGCGTCTGGTACACCCCGAACAGTGCGCTGGGTGGCAATGAATGGCCACTGCACGGATTCATCTATCCGGAAAAGACCCGCAAGGAGAAAGAGGCACGCGCCGCGCTTGCCGCCGTCCTCGCCAAAACACCACCGTCGCGACCTTCGGCGAAACCGGCTGTCCTCGATACCGCAAAACCGGAACGACCGGCTGTGCGCTTCGCAACAGCTTCAGCGCCCAAAACAGCTGCCAAGACCGCCGGGTTCACACTATCGACTGGCCTGCTTTCGGAAATCGACAACGCCGCAAAAAAAGAGGCAAAGCGCGCCCGCAAAAGCTGACCACTATTTGACTGTAGTCAATGACATCAGGCAGCCCGGATTCCATCCTGTCTTTAACAAGAAAGGACTCTGCCATGCTCAAAGTCGAAACAGACGCCAAAGCCGGATATCTCGAACTAACCGTGGACGGCGTCATTCATAAGGCCGATTATGAAGCGGCGGTCGCGGCGGTCGACGAGTTGCTCAAGACGCACGAGCAGTTGAACGTTGTTGAAGTCGTTCGCGATATCGGTTGGGTCGAGCCGCAAGTGTGGTGGAAAGACCTGCTCTTCCACCTATCGCACCGCAACTTCATCCATCGCGCTGCCGTGGTTAGCGACAGCGGATGGGTCGGCCCGGTAACGCGGATGTTCGCGCCTTTCTATCCTGTGGCAATCCGCACCTTCGGGCTCGACCAGCTGGAATATGCCCGCACCTGGGCGAAAATCGGCGATCACGCCAAATCGGCAGACTAACCTTCGCCGAATAGGTCGTGTTGCCCCGCAGCTTTAGGGCGGCTTGGTTTTGGGGCGATTGGCGCGCGAGGCGTGTCAGCACCCGATATGTCGGCAGCAATCGAGCCGTCGGCAAAGTTGATCCGCACTTGACCAGCCGCCTGCGCCTGCGCGCTATTCATGATCGTCGTCTTGCCATCGGCTGATGTAATTCGCGCAAAACCACGTTGCAGGGGGGCCTCCGGGTGGAGCGACGCCAACAGCCTTTCGATACCCGAGAGCCGCGATCGCCCTTCAATCACTCGCCGCTGCAGCGATACCGTCGTCAGCCGCATTGCGCCCAACCGTTCGCGCTGCCGGTCGAGCGGGCGCGACAACAAGGCTGGATTTAAGCGCGCGGAGACGCCGACAAAGGCAATCTTTGCGAGATCGGCGCGCCGTTCCAGTCCGCGCCGGAGCCGCTCGTTCAAATCATCCGCGCGCTGCTGACGGTTCGCAACAATATCCTGGGCATTCGGCATCAGCCTGCGCAGATTTTCCAGCCGTTCCATCGAACGCTGCAGCAATCGCCGCAAGCCGCCTGTCAGCCGCATCTCCGCACCCGAAAGGCGCTCTGCCAGATCGAGCCGCACGGGCACCGCCATCTCGGCAGCGGCACTGGGTGTCGGTGCGCGCAAATCGGCCGCATAATCGCACAGGGTGGTGTCGGTCTCGTGCCCGACCGCCGAAATGACGGGGATGGAAGATCCGGCAACGGCACGAATCACGACTTCTTCGTTAAACGCCCACAGATCCTCGATCGAGCCGCCGCCGCGCGCCACGATCAACAGGTCGGGACGGGGAATGGGTCCGTCTTCGGGCATCGCCGAAAAACCACGCACCGCCGCCGCAATCTGCGCCGCCGCGCCATCACCTTGCACCATCACCGGCCACAGGATGACATGGCTGGGAAAACGATCTTCCAGCCGGTGCATCATGTCGCGAATCACTGCACCGGTTGGCGAAGTTACGATACCGATGGTGCGCGGCAGATAAGGGATCGGGCATTTGCGCGCGCCATCGAACAATCCCTCTGCCGCCAACCGCGCCTTGAGTTTTTCAAAGAGCAGCATCAGCGCGCCTTCACCGGCAAGCTCCATCCGGTCCGCGACTATTTGATAGCTTGAACGCCCTGCATAGGTCGTGAGCTTGCCCGTCGCGATCACCTCCAGCCCGTCTTCTGGCGCAAAGGGAAGCCGTCCGGCATTGCCCTTCCACATCACCCCATCGAGTTTGGCATCGGTATCTTTCAGGCTGAAATATAGATGGCCGGATGCGGCGCGCTTAAAGCCCGAAATTTCACCCCGCACACGGACATGACCGAAGCGATCTTCAACGGTGCGTTTCAGGGCATTCGAAATTTCCGACACCGACAAGGCTGGGGCATTGCTGCCAGCCTTGGCCTCGGCTAACAGCCGCGAATTGCCTTCTTCGTCGGGAAATGGGGAGTCCATCGCTTGAATATCTTGCTCATCGGTTCGGGTGGTCGCGAACATGCGCTGGCGTGGCGGCTTTCGCAATCGCCGAGTTGCGATAAACTGTTTGCCTGCCCCGGCAACCCCGGAATTGGTGAAGTTGCGGAACTGGTGGCAATCGACGTTTCCGATCACGCCGCAATTGTGGATTTTTGCACAGCCAATGCCATAACCTTCGTCGTGGTCGGTCCCGAGGCACCCTTGGTCGACGGTTTGGGAGACAGCCTTCGCGGGGCGGGCATCAAGGTCTTTGGGCCGAATGCCAATGCGGCAGTCCTCGAAGGATCCAAAGGCTTCGTCAAAGACCTCTGCGCGCGAGAAAATATTCCGACTGCGGCCTATGCCCGTCATACCGACAAGGCAAAAGCACATGCAGATCTTGCCCGTTTCGGGTTGCCCGTTGTTATCAAGGCAGACGGGCTCGCTGCGGGCAAAGGCGTAATCATAGCTGAAACCGCTGACGAAGCACGCGAGGCTATCGAACATATGTTCGAAGGCGGCTTTGGCGACGCCGGCGCGGAGGTCGTGATTGAGGAATTCATGACCGGCGAAGAAGTGAGTTTCTTTGCGATCAGCGACGGAACCCATGTTATTCCTTTCGGCTCGGCACAAGATCATAAGCGTGTCGGCGACGGCGACACCGGGCCCAATACCGGTGGTATGGGGGCTTATTCGCCTGCGCCTGTCTTTACTGACGCACTTGAAACGGAAGTGATGCAGCGCATCATCGACCCCACGGTCAAGGCGATGGCGCGGGATGGTCGCCCCTATAGCGGTGTGTTCTTCGCAGGGCTGATGCTGACTTCCGAGGGGCCCAAACTGATCGAGTATAATTGCCGGTTTGGCGATCCCGAATGCCAGGTGCTGATGATGCGGTTCGAGGGCGATCTGGTCGAATTGCTGCAGGCCGCAGCCTCCGAGGGCGGACTGGCCAACGCCGACAGACCTGAATTATCCGAGGACTATGCCCTAACCGTCGTAATGGCAGCCAATGGCTATCCCGGAACACCTGAAAAGGGCGGCCATATAAAGTTTGGCAACGTCGGCGATGCCCGCGTCTTTCATGCGGGAACGGCCATCACGAATGGCCAGTTGACCGCCAATGGTGGCCGCGTCCTCAATGTGACTGCAACAGGAGGCACGGTGACCGAGGCACAGGCGGCCGCCTACGCGGCAGTCGAGGCAATAGACTTCCCAAGCGGCTTTTGCCGTCGCGACATTGGCTGGCGCGAAGTGGCCCGCGAAAGGACCGATGCCAAATGACTGGTGATGGCGAATTTGACTGGTTGTCGTTCGCCTTGGGGCTGTTCGCCGGTGTCGTTCTGTCATGGATTTTGAATCGGCGGCGGAAGCTGCAGATTGAACCGGTACAGCCAATCGAACCCCGCGAACTGCATGGCGATCTGAAAGCTCTCGTGCTGCTGTATCGCGCCGATGGACGCAAAATCGAAGCGATCAAACTTGTGCGCGAGCAACTGGACTGCGACCTGCGAACCGCCAAATATCTGGTCGAGCATGTCCGCTAAGACAGCATAGGCTTCGGAGTTTTTCCGCAAATAATGCGGTTAACCGCGAATACTGGACAGATTGCCATGTCCGGTTAAGTTAGATTGACCAGAATCGCCAATCCGGCGCGGGTATGCAGGCCGCGAGGTTTGTACGTCCAAATTTATACGCAGAGGGGAAATTCCAGTGAGTTCTAATGCTTTGGTAATTTTGCTGATCGTCGCGGCGGTTCTCGCCATCATCTGGTTCGCCTGGCCGCGCAAGCCCGTCGAGCCGACCAAACCTGCTGCCAAGATTGAGCCGCCAACAAAGACGGTCTCCCCACCAGTAGCCCCGAAAATTGCCGAGCCTGAGCCAGCCGTTATAAAGCCTGCGCCGCTGATGGACGCAGGGAAGGCTGCCCCAGCCACTAAAGCGAAAGCGATGGCCAAAACTCCGGCCAAGGCTAAGGCAGAGCCTGCCAAAAAAGCGCCTTCCCCAGCAAAAGTTGTTGCGCCCAAAGCCAAGCCTGACGCGAAGGATAAGCCCGCAGCCAAAGCCGTCGCGAAATCGGCCGCAACCAAGGCAGCAGCAAAAGCAGCCCCCACACCTGCCAAGGCCAAAAGCGAGACGAAACCCAAGCCTGCTGCTGCTGTCACAAAGGCCAAGGCGGAGCCAAAGCCCAAAACCACCCCGGCGCCGAAACCCAAGGCTGCACCCGCCCTTGCCGCCGCCAAATCGTCAGCTAAATCGACGACAACAAAAGCAAAGGCAAAGTCAGCAGCCAAGCCAGCTGTCAAACCCGCAATCCCCGACAATGTCGAATTGCTCAAAGGCGTCGGGCCAAAGCTGGTTGCCCAACTCAAAACTCTCGGCGTGACCGGTTTTTCGCAAATCGCCAGCTGGTCGGATGCAGATATTGCCGAGATCGATTCAAAATTGGGCGCATTCGCTGGTCGCATCAAGCGCGACAATTGGGTCGATCAGGCAAAACTATTGGCCGCAGGCGACATCGCCGGTTTCGAAAAGAAATATGGCGCACTGGGCAGCGAAATCAGCAAAGGCTGATCAAGAGGCCTTTACCCAATCAAAAAAGGGCGGGTGCTCAAAAAGCATCCGCCTTTTTTATGCCCCCTCGGCCTTTCGGACACGTAATTTGTCTATCTTGCGCCCGTCCATATCGACCACCTCGAAATGCCAGCCGCTGTCGACAAAACTCTCGCCCTCTTCCGGAAGGTGACGGAGGATCTGGAGCACATGCCCAGCGGCGGTTGCGTAATCCCGGTCTTCGGGCAATTGAATGTCAAGCGCCTGCGCCATCGCATCAGCGGCCATACCTCCGTCGATCAGAAGTGAGCCGTCATCGAGCGCAATAATATTCGCCGCACTCCCCTGTTCCTGATCAGAGGCAAATTCGCCAGCGATCGCGGCAAGCAAGTCATTGGGCGTGACGATGCCTTCGAAATGGCCATATTCGTCATGCACCAGCAACATGGGTACTTCCGATTTACGAAGAAATTCCAGCGCATCCATTGCGTCAAGCTGGTCGGGCACGATTTCGGCCTTGCGCATCATCGAACGCAATTCGAGCGGGCGGCCCTCTATTTGCGCCGCGACGATATCACGCGCCTGCACCACGCCGATAATGTCATCGACACTCTCACCCATCACCGGCAGTCGGGTATGCGGCGAATGTAACAGGCGATCGCGGATCGTTTCGGCGCTGGCGTCTGCTGCGATGGTATCGACCTCGGTGCGCGGGGTCATGACTTCGCGCACTGGACGGTCGGCGAGGCGGACTACGCCCGAAATTACCTTGTGCTCATGCTCTTCGATAATTCCGGCGTGCGTTGCTTCAGTGAAGACGACTTTCAATTCTTCGGTGGTCAGCGCATCGCGATTGTCGCGGTTGAGACCCAGCAGTTTGAAAATCAGGCGGCTGGATATGTCGAGCAACCAGACAAAAGGAGCCGCGATCCGGGCAAGCCATTCCATAGGGCGCGCGACCAGTGCGGCTATCCGTTCGGGTGCCACCAGGCCAAATTGCTTGGGCACGAGCTCACCAATCACCAGTGAGGCGTAGGTTGTGGCGACAATGACCAGACCAAACCCGATGTTCATCGACCATTTGTCGCTGAAGAGGCCTAGCAGGGCTATGCGCTCGCCCATCGGCCCACCAAGGCTGGCACCCGAATAGGCACCGTTGATGATACCAATCAGGGTGATACCAATCTGCACGGTCGAGAGAAACCGGCCGGGATCCTTTGAAAGATGAATTGCTGCTGCGGCGCCGCTGCTACCGCCTTCGGCCATCGCCTGAAGCCGCGCCGGACGCGACGACACAATCGCCAGTTCGGACATCGCGAATACGCCGTTAAGGGCGATCAGCGCGAGAATTATAAGCGCATCAAGCCAGGGGAATGGGTCAAGGTCCATGGTGTTGCCCTGCACATAGTGTGCGGCCGCCACCCTTGGCAAGACCCATGGCAGTGCCTATGCGCATGCCCATGTCGACATTGCGCCCCACCAACCCCGCCATTGCGTTCGCTGTTGCCGCAGCAGGCGTCGGCACATTTTCGCTAATGGATGCGGCGATGAAGGATCTGTCGCTGAGCGTCGGGGCCTATAATGCGGTGCTCTGGCGCAATTTGGTCGGCACTTTGATTGCAGGTCTATTGTTCGTGACAACCGGTCAGGGCTGGCCTGCGCGCGATAATCTGCGCCTCCATTTATGGCGTAGCTTCATTGTTGCGGGGATGGCGGTCAGCTTTTTCTGGGCAATTGCGGTTTTGCCGCTGGCCGAAGCGATTGGCCTATCGTTCATCGCGCCCGTCATCGCGCTCTATCTCGCCGCAATATTGCTGGGTGAGAAAATAGGTCGTGAGGCGATTCTGGCCTCTATCGCCGGGCTCGCGGGGGTTGGCGTGATCCTTTATGGAAAATTCAGCGGGCATTATTCGAGCGAAGCCTTATGGGGTGCGCTGGCCGTGCTCTTTTCCGCCGTGCTGTTCGCCTATAATCTGATCCTTGCGCGTCAACAGGCGCAGGCAGCGGGGCCAATAGAAATCGCCTTTTTCCAGAATCTTCTAACCGCGTCCGTTCTGGCGCTTGCCGCACCCTGGTTTCTGGCACCATTGGTAGTAGCCAAGATTCCAATGCTGTTGACCGCCGCGTCGCTCGCCATTTTTTCGCTGCTGCTAATGAGTTGGGCTTATGCCCGGGCGGAGGCGCAGATATTGATCCCCGTCGAATACACCGCCTTTGTCTGGGCAGTGCTGTTTGGCTGGGTGTTCTTTGACGAGCCGGTTACGCTTTCAACGCTCATAGGAACTGCGCTCATCGTGGGCGGCAGCCTGATTGCCGCGCGTGTAAAACCTGCGATTGTTAATCATGTCGAAATGGCTTCTGCCTAAGGAACCCGCTAGGTGCGGCTGGTTACGCACAAGGAATAGCGGTTGACCCTGATGGAAATACTCACGGCGATAGGCCGAAAAGCCGGAAGCTGGGCGCATGAGCGTGCGGTGCAGGGCATATTGGATACGCCCCCGATTGTCGCGCAGGATGATGGACTCATCCTGTTTTCGATGATCGGCACTGCTGTGCTTTTACCCTATCTGGTGGCGGCCAAATCATTACATCATCATTTGCCGCGCGGTAAAATAGTGCTGCTCGATGACGGCACGCTGACTGCGGATGACAGGGCTGTTCTGGATAAGCATTGCGACAATCCGGAAATCATCGTGAAGGCCGATGTCGAGACTGCACCCTGCCCCCAAGACAATTGCTGGGAACGATTGCTGTCCATTCTCGATCGGCGAAGCAACCATTTCGTCATCCAGCTCGATTCGGATACGGTAACCACCGGCCCGGTTCCCGAAATTGCCGCAGCCATAGATGCCAACCGCAGTTTCACGCTGGCCGGTGGTCTGGACGAGGCGCAGCACGGATTCAAAAGTGCACGGGAGATCTCGCAGATTTTCCATGCCAATGGGCCTACGACCGATCATGTACAGGCGCATGCCGAAGCAGCAATGAAGACGCTGCCCGATGCCGACATTCGACGCTACATTCGCGGTTGCGCAGGATTTGCGGGTTTCGCCAAAAGCAGCGACGGTCGCGCCACCGTATCCCGCTTTTCGCAGCAAATGGACGAGCGGCTCGGCAACACCTGGCGGCAATGGGGCAGCGAGCAGGTCGCATCAAACTGGGTGATCGCGAATGATCCCGATCCGGTGCAATTGCCCTATGATCGCTACATCAACCATTGGGATGAACCGATGCCCGAAAGCCCCGCTTTTGTGCACTATATCGGCACCTATCGCTATCGCTGGGGCAATTATTCGCGGACCACAAGGGAAGCGATTGCGGCGCTGAAAGCCTAATTTCAAAACCCGTCATTCAGAAACACCTGACCTATGTTCGCTATAGGCATTGACCCCTGAACAGACTCGGTTTAATCGCACGATTAAATCACACAAAGGAGTCCTGTCATGGCCACAGCTTATATTGTCGATGCCGTTCGTACCGCCGGTGGGCGGCGCGGTGGAAAGCTAGCCGGAGTGCACCCGGTCGATCTCGGCGCTGCCGTGTTCGATGCGATTGCCGACCGCAACCAGTTCGACACCAAAGCGATCGACGACGTCATCACCGGCTGCGTCTCGCAAGGTGGCCAGCAGACGATGGACCTTGGCCGCAATGCGGTTCTGGCATCGAAGCTGCCTGACAGCATCCCCGCCGTCACCATCGACCGTCAATGCGGTTCGTCGCAACAAGCGATGATGTTTGCCGCCCAGGCCGTGATGTCGGGCACGCAGGATATTGTGCTCGCCAGCGGCATCGAAAGCATGACCCGCGTGCCGATGGGTTCGGTTGCGACCTTGTTCATGAAGGAAGGTCTCGGCAACTATAAGTCGCCGCGCCTCGAAGAGAAATTCCCAGGTATCATGTTCAGCCAGTTCGCGGGCGCAGAAATGATCGTCAAGAAGCATGGCTTCACCAAGGATGATCTCGACGCTTTCGCGCTCGCCAGCCACCAGCGCGCCAAGGCCGCAACCGAAGCAGGCCATTTCAAAAATGAAATCGTCGGCATCGAAATCGAAACCCCCGAAGGCAAGGAAGTGCATCTGGTTGACGAAGGCATCCGTTTCGACGCCACGATGGAGAGCATTTCGGGCGTCAAGCTGCTACAGGAAGGCGGTTCGATCACCGCGGCTTCCAGCTCGCAAATCTGCGACGGCGCATCGGCCGCTTTGATCGTTTCGGAACAGGCACTCAAGGATCATGGCCTGACGCCGCGCGCGCGCATCCACCACATCTCGGTGACTGCAGGTGACCCGATCATCATGCTCGAAGAGCCACTGTTCGCCACCGAAAAGGCGTTGAAGAAAGCCGGCATCAAAATCGAAGATATCGACGCCTATGAAGTCAACGAAGCCTTTGCCCCGGTTCCGCTTGCATGGCTGAAATATCTCGGCGCATCGCATGATCGCCTCAACGTCCATGGCGGCGCGATCGCACTCGGCCACCCGCTCGGCGCTTCGGGCACCAAGCTGATGGCAACGCTGCTCGGCGTTTTGGATGCCAAGGGTGGCAAATATGGCCTGCAGACAATGTGCGAAGGCGGTGGCCAGGCCAACGTCACGATCATCGAACGGCTTTAACCGCCGTCGCCCCGGCGAAGGCCGGGGCCGCTATCGGTTTACCCAAAACCCATTGAATTAACCTCCAACGGCCCCGGCCTTCGCCGGGGCGACGATCAAGAAGGAAATTAGAATGATACTCGACTCATCCGTCGCAGCAGTCGTAACCGGCGGCGCATCGGGCCTCGGCGCTGCAACCGCACGTTCGCTCGCTGCAAAGGGCGTCAAAGTTGCGATTTTCGACCTTAACGAAGAAAAGGGCAACGCCATGGCCGCCGAACTGGGCGGCGTATTCTGCAAGGTCAATGTGACCAGCGAAGAAGAAGTCGATGCCGCGTTCGCCAAAGCACGTGCAGCGCATGGCCAGGAACGCATCCTCGTCAACTGCGCCGGTACCGGCAACGCGATCAAAACCGCCAGCCGTTCGAAGGAAGATGGCTCGATCAAGCACTTCCCGGTTTCGGCCTTCGAATGGATCATCCAGATCAATCTGATCGGCACATTCCGCTGCATCGCCAAGTCGGCTGCCGGCATGCTTACCCTCGACCCGCAGGCCGATGGTGATCGCGGCGCGATCGTCAACACCGCTTCGGTCGCAGCTGAAGACGGACAGATCGGTCAGGCTGCCTATTCGGCATCGAAGGCTGGCGTTGTCGGTATGACCCTGCCGATCGCACGCGACCTTTCGAACGAAGCCATTCGCGTCAACACCATCCTTCCGGGTATCTTTAACACCCCGCTGCTCGCAGCGGCGCCGCAACCGGTGAAGGACGCGCTCGGTGCATCGGTTCCCTATCCGAAGCGTCTTGGCAACCCGGAAGAATATGCTGCTCTTGCCATGCTGATGATCGAGAATGGCTATTTCAACGGCGAAGACGTCCGCCTCGACGGCGCCATCCGCATGGCTCCGCGTTGATTTACCGACTGCTCCCGCATGCGGGAGTTTCGAAAGCGGCTAAATGGCTCGCTTTCCATGACACCCCTCTCGCGCTGCGAGGGGGGTTTCTTTTTTACAAGAGGATGCCCGAATGAGCAACTACACCCAGATATTGTACGAAGTTGACAATGGCGTGGCGACGATCACGCTACACCGCCCAGATAAAATGAACGCCTTTACCGGTACGATGATGAACGAGATGATCTCGGCCTTTGACGCAATCGATGCCGACGACACTGTCCGCGCCGTCATCGTCACCGGCCATGGCGATCGCGCCTTTTGTGCCGGCGCTGACCTGACACCCGAAGACGGTAAGCATGTCTTTGCCAGCGGCGAGCAGGTGAGCGACCTTTCCGATGCCCGGGTACGCGACGGCGGTGGTTTGCTGACGCTGCGTATCTACGAATGTAAGAAACCGGTGATTGCCGCCATCAACGGCGCGGCTGTCGGCATAGGCGTTACGATGCAGCTTGCCATGGATATCCGTCTTGCCAGCGAAACCGCGCGTTTCGGTTTTGTCTTTTCCCGTCGCGGCATCGTACCGGAAGCTGCCTCAAGCTGGTTCCTGCCGCGCCTTGTCGGCCCGCAACAAGCGCTCGAATGGTGCTTTACCGGTCGCATCTTCGACGCGCAGGAAGCCCTGAAGGGTGGATTGGTCCGTTCGGTGCATCCGGCAGGCGAATTGCTGGCTGAAGCGCAGAAGTTGGCGCGCGAAATTGCCGACAACACCGCGCCTGTTTCAGTCGCGCTGACCCGTCACATGCTGTGGCGCAATTCGGCCCAGCCGCACCCGATGGAAGCACACAAGATTGACAGCCGCGCTATCTATCGCCGGTCGCGTTCGGGGGACGCCAAAGAGGGTATTTCAAGCTTCCTCGAAAAGCGCGCGCCCAATTATCCGGACAAAGTATCCACAGATATGCCAGACTTCTTCCCTTGGTGGGAAGAAGCGGTATATAACTGAACGATTAAAAGGTCGGGGCATAAGTCCCGACCTTACATCCCCGGGGGAGTAAAGCCGTGGCGACAAACGGTCAGAAACTAGCCAGCGCCAATGAGACGCAAAGTGGCGCACGCGAACAACTGCTTGAAGCGGCAAGCGAAATCATGCGCGAAGGAGACACAATCGACCTGTCGCTTTCCGAATTGTCCCTGCGCGCAGGTCTGAACAGTGCGCTGGTCAAATATTATTTCGGCAACAAAAACGGCCTGATGCTGGCCTTGCTCGACCGCGACATGGGAAATATCGTGGTCCACCTCAATGCGCTGGTCGCCAAGGATATGCCGCCCGAGGAAAAACTTCGCCGTCATATCAGCGGGGTGATCGACACCTATTACACCTTCCCGTATCTCAATCGTTTGATGATGCGCATGGTCCGCGATGCCGCGCCGATTGAGGCCGCGCGTATTGCCGAACGCTATCTGAAGCCGCTGTCGGATGCTTATGATGTGCTGATCGAGGAAGGCGTAAAAGCCGGCAAATTCCGTCCGGTCGACCCGCAGCTTTTCTATTTTTCGCTGACCGGTGCAGCGGACCGCTTTTTCTCGGCACGCCTAGTACTGCGGCATTGCTATGATCAGCATGACATCTCTCCCGAGATGCGCGACGCCTATCGTGAACATACGATCGAATTGATCATGCGCGGCCTGTTGGCCGAGTAGACGGCTTTATTCAGGCTGGGGCGGTGCGCTGTCGGGATTTTCCGTCCCTGGCGCTTCGTTTGCCATCCGTGCTTCGCGTTCGGCGCGCTCTTTTTCGAACTGCTTGACGCGTTCTTCGACGAGCGCCGCTTCAGCATCAATGGTGTCGAGGCGCTTCTTGCGCTCGGCCGCAATCATACGGCCGAAAGTCAGCCCGGGATCTTCCTTTTTCTCGGCATAGGCGGCGTCAATTTGCTTCAGTCCGCAGCCGGTAAAGCCCCCGGCGCCTGAGGCGCTGCAGCTCATCGTGCCTTCGCGACCGACATATTCATAGGCCAGAACACGATTGGTCCAAGCCTCCTTACTCGGGTCATTGGGGTCATCGCGCAACTGGGTCGGGATGCGATAGCGGTCGGATTCGGACAGCCTTGCGCAAACATTGATCTGGTCATCTGTGCTCGCAGCACATTCGTCTTCGCCATAGACAATGACCATGTTGATCTTTTCCGCATCGGGCGTGGCGGCTGGCGCTTCCCCCTCTTGCGCAAAAACCGGGGTTGCCATGAGTGCACATGCGGCACCAAATATGAGGGCTGTACGATTGGTCATCGGGTTACTCCAGAATCTGGGTTTGGGCTTAGGCGCTGCTGGATGAATGGCAAATGAAATTCAGCGCTACATTGATGGCGGTCAAATTCGCTTCGAAAGCGCAATCGCCGCCCGGCAGCCAAGACGAATTGCCGCACTCATCAACGGATAGGCAGGGGCCTGCTCGGCCCCGGCGGCAAGCGCGGTTTCCTTATGCTCAACCTCTTCCTGACGGAATTCCTCGATCATGGCAGACAGCGAAGGATCGCTCTCTCCCAATTCAGCTAGCTGTTCGCGATAATGGGCGTCGATTTCGGTTTCGACCGCAACAGTGCAGGCCATCGCCGCCTCGGGTCCAATGGCGGCGGTCACCGCGCCCAACGCAAAACCTGCGACATTCCAGAAAGGCTGGAGCGCGGTAGGGCGCACGCCGCGTTCGGCCATCAACCGGTCAAAGGCATCGAGATGGCGGCGTTCCTGCTCAGCCATATGTGCGATGCTGCGCGCGGCCGGGTGGCGATCCCCCAACATCGCCAATTGGCCTGCATAAATGCGCGTGGCGCCATATTCGCCCGCCTGATCGACGCGGATCATGCTCAAACGGCTGGCGGCTTGATTGGCGATCATGCTTTCCCTCCCTTGCGCAACAGCGCGAAGATGGCGAGTGCACCAAATGTTGAAATCAGGAAGTTGAACCCAGCCAGCGAGATGCCAAATAGCGTCCACGGTGCGATGTCGCAGCGGATCAGCGGCGCATCCAATATGGCGTCGAGCACGTCCTTTCCGCTTTCCGCAGTAACCGTCGACGAACAGGTGGTTATACCTTCCCACCAGCCATATTCGACCCCGGCATGATAGCCGCCGATAAGACCACTGGTCAGGATGGCGAGCGCCGCCAAGGCTGTGAACAGGCGACGCTTGCCTTCTCCCGGAAGTACAAACGCACCCAGCGCCAAAGGAAGCGCCGCAAAATGGGGCCAGCGTTGCCACCAGCACATCTCGCACGGATATAATCCGCCAATATATTGTGACACATAAGCTCCGACGAGGAGCCCGAAAGGAAGCAGAAGCGCAAGCCAGCGCGCACGATCGAAACCGGTCATATGCGCGTGTCTAGCAGGCTCTAATTGCGCTTGCCAGTCTTTGCGCTGGTTTCAGCAAGGCGCGCGCCTTTCGTTCCCAGACGCTCCAGCGTCTGCATCGCATAATGCAGCTGGAAATCCTCAATGCCCTGCTTTTTCAGCTCTTCGGGCGTCATGGCAAAGCGCGGATCATCCTTGCCGTCGGACTCGAGGCTCTTGTCGTCGGCCAGATTTTCATTGACCAGATGGCGGCGCAAATCGGATTCGCGAACGGCGACGCGCTTGCGATAATCGGGATCGGAAATCTGCGGCACCGCCACATCGGGCTTCACGCCACCTTCCTGTACCGACCGGCCCGACGGCAGGTGATAGCGCGCGACTGTGAGGCGCAGGCCGGTTTCACGCGAGAGCGGCAACACGTTCTGCACCGAGCCTTTGCCAAAGCTGCGTTCACCCATAACGAGCGCGCGGCGATGGTCCTGCAATGCACCAGCAACGATTTCAGACGCAGAGGCAGAGCCCGCGTCAACCAACACGATCACAGGCTTGCCGCCCGTCACATCGCCCTTGATTGCCTGTTCGGCAAACCAGCGGCTGACCACGACCTTGTCACGACCACGTTCGGAAACAATCTCGCCCTTGTCTAGAAAGGCGTCAGAGACCTTGACCGCTTCTTCCAAAATCCCGCCAGGGTTGGAACGCAGGTCAACAATATAGCCTTGCGGTTTCGCGCCCAATTGGCGCTCTATGCCCTTGATTGCAGCGACCACATCTTCGCCGGTTTCTTCCGAGAATCCGGTGATGGTGATGACGCCAATCTTGTCTTTGACTTCCCACTTGACCGGTTTCAGGTCGATGATTGCGCGGGTCAGTGTCAGATCGAACGGTTCTTCACGGCCGGGGCGGAAAATGGTGAGCTTGATCGATGTACCGGGCGCGCCACGCATACGGTTTACCGCATCGTCAATCGAATCGCCGACAATCAGTTCGCCGTCGAGATGGGTGATATAGTCGCCTGCCTTGATCCCTGCCTTGTCGGCCGGGGTGTCTGCGGTCGGGGCGATAACCTTTACGGCGCCATCTTCCTGCGTCACCGACAAGCCAAGCCCGCCATATTCACCTTCGATCTGCGTCTGCAGATCACGGAAATTGCTTTCATCGAGGAAGGCGCTGTGCGGATCAAGGGTGTTGAGCATCCCCTGAATCGCACCCTTCATCAGCTGCTCGTCATCGACCTTGTCGACATAGTTTGCGCGAACCTTTTTATAGACCGCGATGAATTCGTCCATGTCGCGCAGCGGATCATCCTTGCGCTGCTGGGCGGTCAGCGAGGTCGTCGCCAAAGCGCCAATGACAAAGGCAGTGATGCCGGTTGCGAGCGTTTTCCTGTACATAAGCGCATTCGCCTTCGAGTCTGATCGCGTAATTTTCCAGCTATATCGTGATTGAAGCCGATGGTGAAAGCCTGTTTACCACGAAAGTGGTCCAGAGGCCGACAAGCGGCATCAGCCGATAAGCGCGGCGATATCGATAATCCGGCCATTCCGTCGCAGTTCGACCATGATTTCAGGCGCTTCGCTGCCCGCCTGCCCGATGTTGCTGCCCTGCCTTACACGCGCACCTTTTTCGACACCGAGGCGTTCGACATTGGTGATCAGGCTCGACCAGCCTCCGCCATGTTCGATGATGATGATATTGCCAAAGCTGCGGTACCGGCCAGCGAAGGTCACGATACCATCGGCGGGTGCAACCAAAGCAGCAGTTTTGGCAACGCTGAGCCTAAGGCCCCGCTCTCGATAGCCGGTTGGGTTCAATTCGCCAAAGCCAGCCACAATTTGTCCACGCACTGGCAGGATATAGGCGCTCTGTTTAGGCTTCGGAACCATGTCACCAGACCTGCGTGGCGAGGGGCCATCATAAGTGGCAAGCAAGGCTGCAGTCTGGCCACTTTCGCGATCCGCGTCGATGCGCTCGACCAGATCGCGTGCACGTTCGCCTTCGCCAATCGCCCGTTCAAATTCGAGCGCCGCATCGGCGTTGAGGGTCAGCGCACGTCCCCGCGTTCCACTTTCCAGCGCAACCAGCGACTGCCGCCGTTCATCAAGGTTAGTGCGAGCAACAGCAAGCGACCGTATAGCGGTGCGCTCCTGCACACCCAATTCCCGTTGCAACGCCATTTGCTGACGTAGCGCAGCCGTGCGCCGCGCCACGACGGGTTCGATGGCCGACATCGTCGCGCGCAGATGGATATAGTCACGCCGATCCCCCGGTTGGGCGAGAAGCAGCGAAACCGGTTGGCGCGTCATCGATTGGAGCAGGGCATTGAGCCGCATCAGCGGCGCGCTCGCCCCGCCCAGCAAAGCCGCCTGTTCCTTTTGCCGCCGGGCAATGATGGCAATCCGCGCGCGTGCAGCGGTAATTTCCGCGTTGGCGGTATCTATTTCAGCAGCCAGCGCAGCACGGCGGGCAACAAAGCGGTCGGCAGTCGCTTCGGCACTGGCAGCTTCCTGCCTCAGAAACTCGCTCCGTTCGGAAGCAGCTGTGGCGCGTTCTTTGGCTGCACGCAACGCCGCGACATCGCTTTGGCCTGCTGCGGCAGCAGACAAAAGCGCAACACCCGCCAACGACAATCCGAAATATCGCGCCTGACCCAGCATCAGCCTATCCTTCGCGATGATAAGGGTGATTGGCAAGGATAGAAGTGGCCCGATAGAGCTGTTCAGCCAACATCGCCCGCGCCATCAAATGGGGCCAAGTAGTACGGCCAAAGGCTATAAGCCTATCGGCAGCGGTGCGATCAGCATCATCAAAGCCGTCTGCGGCACCAAGACAAAATCGCACTTCGGCAATGCCCTCGTCGCGCCAGCGCTCGAGCATTTTGGCCATTTCTGAAGAAGCGATCTGCTCGCCCTTTTCGTCGAGTAGGACGGTGCGACTATTACGCTCTGCGGGCGGCATATTTCCGCCGCGATCAGGCAGTTCAGTCAACCTGTACGGCCATGTCAGGCGCTTCAGATAGCGGTCGACAAGCTCGCTTTCGGGGGAGCGTCCGATCTTGCCGCGCGCGATAATGTGCAGCCGCATGGCGGTCCATTCTCCATAAATAGGGACTGTCCCTATTTAATCAGGCGTTCGCAACCTCGGGCGCGTCGCCGAAGCCCCACATCCGTTCCAGATTGTAGAAACTGCGCACTTCGGGCCGGAACAGGTGCACGACCACATCCTCGGCATCGATCAGTACCCAATCGGCGGTCGGCAAGCCTTCGACACGGGCATGCCGTCCGGCCTGCTTGATGCGCTCGACCAGTTTCTGCGCCATCGATGCAACTTGACGACTCGAACGGCCGGACGCCACGACCATATAGTCGGCGATGCTGCTCTTGCCTTGAAGCGGGATGGAAACGACCTCTTGCGCCTGATCGTCGTCGAGCGATTGGAGGATGAGTTTGTGCAGTTCGTCAGGCTGCAGGACAGGTCCATTTCTGGAGGAGGCCTTACCCCTTGGGACTGTAGCGAGTTCGATCAAAATTGCTCCTTAATACAAAACTTTGTGGGTAACGCCGTCGATGACGCGCCTGTCGTCAAAATCACGATACCAATATGGATTGGCTTGGCGAACCGCCGTGGCCGAGCGTGGATCGGGGCGAAAGCGCAGAAATACAAGCGCCGGTGTGCTCCACATCGTCCAGTAAAGCCGCTGGTCCGGACGCCGGACGTACCGCCTGAGCCAGGCCATTGCGGGACCCGCAACAGCATGACTGTCATAGCCCGGACGCGCGATAACCGCAATCGGCATTAAACGGGCAATATCGCGCCAGCGCCGCCAGCGTGTGAAATTTGCCACATTGTCCGCCCCCATGATCCAGATGAAGCGGCGATTGGGGTAGCGGCGTACCAGTTTGCGCAACGTATCGATCGAGTAGCGCGTGCCCATTTGTGCCTCGATCGCGGTCGCCCGGATGGGCGCTCGGCGCGCCATTTTTTTTGCCGAAGCAAGCCGCGCCTTGTGCGAGGCCATGTCTTTCGCATTGGCCTTCAGCGGGTTTCCCGGTGAGACCAGCCACCAGATTTCATCGAGATCGAGCGCGTCGAGCGCAAACAGACTGATCGACCGATGCCCGCCATGCGCCGGGTTGAACGATCCGCCGAGAAGGCCCGTCAGCATTTATGGTCGCGTCTGCCCCGAGCCGTGGACCAGCCATTTGTAGGTGGTCAGCCCTTCGAGCGCGACTGGACCGCGGGCGTGCAGGCGGCCGGTGGCTATACCGATTTCGGCACCGAGACCGAATTCGCCGCCATCGGCATATTGCGTCGAGGCATTGTGCATCACGATCGCGCTGTCGACGCCCGACAGGAAATCTGCGGCAGCGGTATCGTCATTGGTGATGATGCTTTCGGTGTGCTGCGATCCATAGCGGGCAATATGTTCGATCGCTTCGTCAACGCCCGACACCATCTTTGCAGACACAACCGCATCAAGATATTCAGTACCCCAATCCGCTTCCTCAGCCGGCACCGTACGTGCGTCAAGTTCCATGAGCATGTCGTCAGCGCGGACTTCGCAACCGGCGTCGAGCAAAGCACCAATCAGCCGCGCAGGTTCGGGATAATCCTGATCAATCAGCAGCGTTTCGGTTGACCCGCAAATGCCGGTGCGGCGCATCTTCGCGTTGACCGCTATCGCCTCTGCCATCGCAGGGTCGGCTTTGGCATGGATATAGGTATGGCAGATGCCATCGAGATGCGCCAGCACAGGAACGCGCGCCTCATCCTGCACGCGTGCCACCAGCGACTTGCCGCCGCGCGGGATGACCATATCGATCTGGCCCTGCGCTTTCAAAAGGGCGCCGACAGCTGCGCGATCCTGTGTCGGGACCAGCTGCACCGCATCGGCGGGAAGACCCGCTTTGACAATGCCTTCGACCATCGCAGCATGGATCGCGCGGTTGCTGTGCACCGCTTCGCTGCCACCGCGCAGGATCACCGCATTGCCCGAACGCAAGCCAAGGGCCGCCGCGTCGGCCGTCACATTGGGGCGGCTTTCATAAATGATCGCCAGCACGCCGACGGGCACGCGGACGCGTTCCATGACGAGGCCATTGGGCCGTTCGCTGCGGTCAATCACCTGTCCGACTGGATCGGCCAAATGTGCAACCTGCTCAACTGCCGAGGTAATGCCCTCTATCCGGCTGTCGTCGAGTTTCAGTCGGTCGAGCATCGCCGCCGACAGGCCATTCGCCGCACCAGCCTCCATGTCGACCGCATTGGCGTTCAAAATCGTCGGTGCAGCGGCACGCAAGGCTTTGGCCGCAGCCAACAACGCGTCGGCTTTCTTCGCATCGCTGGCACGCGCAACTATGCGCGCGGCGGCACGGGCTTTGGCCGTCATTGCGGCGACAATCTGGGTGGCATCTTCACTCATCGTTTTGCTTCCTAGAGCGCCCGACAGCGAAGCGAAAGCCGCAGAATCCTGCATTTCCGGCGGAATTTTACGCGTCCCGCGTTGATTCGTAATATGTATCTGTAAAATTTATCTTTTTGTTCGTATCTGGCGAATGCTTGCCGGGTGCTCAGCATAGGCCAGAATCCGATTTCATGTAAAAACTCACAACTCACCGCACGACTCCACCGACTCGGCACGAGTCACAATAAAGCGATTCGTCAGCGGCAAATCGCTCTGCTAAGCGCCCGTCACTAAATAAAAACGGGGTGGGTCGTGTCGCAAATGGCCAAGTTCGCCGGTTGGAAAAACCGGTTGGCCGGATGGTTCGTTGATCGTGAGTTTTTCATGCGGTCGAACGGGCATGTCCGGTTCATCAAGATTAGTGCAAAATTGCAGCGCCGGGTCGCGGGAACGATTGTGGCTGTCGTTGGCCTGTGGTTGGTCGTCACCTTGGGCATGATGATCAATCAGGTGAGCGTGTCGGCAGAACGCATGATGCTTTCTGCCAAGCAGGAAAAGATCGAGACCGCCGAAGAGCGCGTCGCCAAGTATCGCGACGATATGGAAGCGGTCGCCAGCGACCTCGAAGCGCGCCAGAAGGTCATGGAAGGCGCTTTTGAAGAACATTTCGGTGACATGCCCGCTGCCGAAGCCGTAGCACCCGCAACTGGCGAAGCTGCCGAAACAGCGAAAAAGATCGGCCTTGCTGTTCCCGAGGCTGCACAACTCGCTCAGCTTGAAGCCCGCCAGATCGCCTTTGCCGAGCGGATGACGCAAATCGCCATAGCCCGCTCGCAAAAAGCCGAAGGTGCGATCCGCGAATTCGGCCTGAACCCCGACCAGCTGGCGCGCGAAGCCAAGCAAGGTATGGGCGGCCCCTTCATTCCCTTTTTCGGCAAGAAGCAGAAGCAGGTCCGTGACCCGCGCTTCACCCGCATGCTGACTGCGCTCGAGCGGATGGAAGCGTTGGAAATGGCGCTCGCCGGCATCCCCACCAGCATGCCTGCAGCTGTCGGCTTGATGTCGAGCCGTTTCGGCTATCGTTCCGATCCCTTCACTGGCGGTGCAGCAATGCATGCTGGCCTTGATTTCAAGGGCCCCATCGGCACCCCGATCCTTGCGGCAGCAGATGGCAAGATCACCTTTGCCGGATGGCAGGGTGGCTATGGCAATTGCATCGAAATCACCCATCCCAACGGCCTTGTCACACGCTATGCCCATATGAGCGGCTTTACCGCTACGCTGGGGCAGGATGTAAAACGCGGCGTTCAGATCGGACGCATGGGTTCGACCGGCCGTTCAACCGGCTCGCATTTGCACTTTGAAGTGCGTATCAACGGGTCAGCTATCAACCCGCTCAAATTCCTGGAGGCCAATCCCGATGTTCTCGAAATCCAAGCCGTCGCCGGAAACCGCGCTGCCGGTCGCAGCGACGCAGGGGCGTAACAATATGCGCGGGGGCGGACATACTTTTTCGGTGATCGCATCAGATGTTGAAATCACCGGTAATCTCTCAGCTAAGGTCGATCTCCATATCGACGGCAAGATCAACGGCGACGTCACCTGCGGTTCGCTCGTCCAGGGCGAAGGCAGCGTGATCAGCGGCAAGGTTGTCGCTGAAACCGCCCGTCTTTCTGGCAAAGTCGATGGTTCGATCGAGGCAGGCGATCTGGTGATCGAGGCAAGTGCGCGCATTTCGGGTGATGTCGTTTATCAGAGCCTTACCATCGCCCCCGGCGGCATGGTCGAAGGTAAGTTCAAGCATCGCGGCAGCAATGTTCCCAATATCGGCAAAGCCACCATCGATATAAGCCGCACCGACCCGTTGATCTTGGGTGCGGAAACCAAGGTCGGCTGAATTAAACCAGCATTTCCAGCGCAGCCCCCTGGCCTAGGAAATTGGCCGGGCTCGCGCTTGCACCATAGGCCCCGGCACAGAATATCGCGACCAGATCGCCAACCTCAGCGCGCGGCAGCAGCGCACTATCGGATAGGCGGTCAAGCGGGGTGCACAGGCACCCGACCACCGATTGGACTTCATCGGCAGACGCATCAATGCGCGTGGCAATGGCCACCGGATAGTTGCGGCGGATGACCGTGCCGAAATTTCCAGAAGCGGCCAATTGATGGTGCAACCCACCATCGGTCACGAGGAAGACTTCACCATGGCTGACCTTGCGGTCGACCACCCGGCACAGATAGACCCCCGCTTCGCCGACCAGATAACGTCCCAACTCGATGCAAAAATGCGTCTTTTTGAGGATATCGGGCAAAGCCGACAGCGCCTGCCCTAGCGCGCCGCCGACCGTGTTGAGATCGAACGCCGCATCGCCAGGGAAATAGGGAATACCGAAACCGCCGCCCAGATTGACCTTGGGTGGAGCAACCCCTACCGCCTGCGCCAATTCCGCTGCAAGCGCCAGCGTTTGCGCCTGCATCGCGATAATCGCCTCGGCATCGAGCGCCTGCGAGCCCGCATAGATATGAAAGCCGCGCCAGTCGGCGCCTGCAGCGATGATGCGTTGGACCAGCGCAGGCACGCGTTCGGCATCGACGCCAAAGGGTTTTGCCCCGCCACCCATCTTCATGCCGCTGCCCTTGAGGTCAAAACTGGGGTTCACGCGCACTGCGATTTTCGGCGCGACCCCCAATCGCTGGCCTATCGCAAAGGTGCGCTCCGCTTCGCCCTCCGACTCGCAGTTGAGCGTGACACCGTTCGCGATCGCAAACTCCAGTTCGCGGTCACGTTTGCCCGGGCCGGCAAAGCTGATCTTGTCTGCCGCCACACCTGCGTCGAGTGCGAGCTTCAACTCCCCGCCGGATGCGACATCGAACCCGTCGACCCTTGCGCTCATCCAGCCAAGCAGAGGCGCAAAGGGATTGGCCTTCATCGCATAATGGATACCCAATTGCTGCGGCATAGCCGCGCGCAGTTCGCCAATGCGCGCTTCAAGCGCTCCGGTCGAATAGACGAACAAAGGCGTATCGCCCGCCTCGGCAACCAGCGCCGAAGCCGTCTTGCCGCCTATCGCCAACTCACCGTCTATCGAGGCAAAATAGGGCGGGATCGGTCCGATGGGTTTGGCTTTTGCCTCGCTCATGCGGCCAACCTATCCTTCAGCCCGTCCCTGTCCAGCTTGCCATTGGCGTTTTTCGGGAATTCGTCGAGCCAGACATAGTCTGCGGGCTGCATGAAATTGGGCAGTGCGGCCTTCATATGCGCCAGCAGTGCCGCCTCATCAGCTGCGCCGTTGGCGCGGACGAACAGCACAATTGCCTCGCCCAGCCGATCATCCTTGCGGCCCAGCGCACAGGCCTCGGCGACCAAGCCGCTTTCGATGGCGGCTTCTTCGACTTCGGTGGGGGAGACACGATTGCCGCTGGTCTTGATCATCGCGTCGTCGCGGCCGACAAAATAAAGCAGACCATCCGCATCACGCCAGACAGTATCTCCAGACCAGACCGCCATCCCCCCATAGTGGGAGAAGGCTGGCGCGGGTTTGTAACGCAGCGCGGTGCGCTCCGCATCTTTCCAATAGCCCTGTGCGACCAGCGGCCCGGCATGGACCAGCTCGCCATGTTCTTCCGGCTTGGCCTCGCTGCCATCCTTTGCAACAACCATGATTTCGGCAAAGGGAATGGCTTTGCCCATACTCGTTGGATTGGCGTCTATCAGCGCAGGCTCGAGATAGGTGGAGCGGAACGCTTCGGTCAGCCCGTACATCGCGTAAATATCTGTCTTTGCTCTGAATATCCCGCGCAGCGCCTTGACCAGCGAGGGCGTGAGCGCGCCGCCGCTGTTGGTAAGGCGACGCATGTTGGTGGTGACTTCCCCGGGCCAATCCTGCTCGACCAGTTGCACCCAGAGCGGAGGCACGGCGGCAAGCGTGGTGACGCCGTGCCGTGCGCAAGCCTTGATCACATCGCGCGGGGTAAGAAAGTCCAATGGCACCACACAGCCGCCCGCCTGCCAGGTTGAAAGCAGCTGGTTCTGGCCATAGTCAAAGCTGAGTGGCAGCACCGCAAGCGTCACATCATCCGCCGCCAGTTTCAGATAGCTCGCCACACTGACCGCGCCGATTGCAAGATTGGCATGGCTGAGCATCACCCCCTTGGGTCGCCCGGTCGAGCCGCTGGTATAGAGGATCGCGGCAAGGCCGTTGGCGTCGGTATCGGCGGGTAGTGGTGGCAAGACGTCGCCGGGTTGGTCGATTGCGGACATCACTACCAATTCATCCAGCACAACGAATTTTAAGTCGTCACCCTGAACTTGTTTCAGGGTCCATTCTTCCTCACCTCTCTTCGGTTGGTTTGGAGAGATGGTTGCTGAAACAAGTTCAGCATGACGTTGGTGTTCAGTTTCAAGGTAGCTTTCGAGCTGCCCCGCCCTCACCGCACTCGTCAGCAGCGCCTTGGCTCCGCTGTCCGGCAGGATATGCTTAACCTGTGCGGGTTTGAGCAGCGGGTTGATCGGCACATGCACCAGCCCCGCGCGCACCGCAGCGAGCGGCATCAGGCAGGCCAGTTCGGTCTTGGGCAGCCAAGTGGCGATCCGGTCGCCTGCTGTAAAATCTTGGGCGGCCAATATCGCGGCGAGCCGACCGATACGATGATTTAACGACTGATAACTATAGACCTTGTCCTTGAGACGCAGCGCAGGTGCGTCGGGCACCCCGCGAAGCGCGAGGTGATCGAGCGGAAAGGCTGGCAAATCGTCGGTCATTGGGTCAAAAGTCACAGGGTAAAGGGTTAATCGGGGGCGATAATTGGCAGTTAAGTGTGAATATCACGATAATTTCCTGACTGCGCAAGCCGCCGCTGCAGGCGCGCTTGATCGTGAGGCGCAGCCCTGCCTTTTCGACCGGTTGGACTGGCTCGAATGCCTGCATCGCATGGCGCTGCGCGACAAGACCCCTGCCCTGCTGCAAGCCAAAGGTGGCGACGCACAGGGCTGGATGCCGTTGATGCAGGCTGAAAGCGGACATCTGGTCGCTCTCGCCAACTGGTATAATTTCACGTGGAGGCCAATATTTGCCGGTACCGATAGCGAGGTTGAGCGCCTTGCCCTACTGCGCGGACTAGCAAAGCTGGCGCAAAAACACGCCCGCCGCATCACCCTTTCGCCCGTACCCGACGAAGACGGTAGCACAAGCGAAATCGAAGCGGCCTTTGCCGCCACAGGCTGGTCGGTATTCCGCGGAATCTGCGATCAGAACCATATCCTTGAGGTCAAGGGCCGCAGCTTCGATGCCTATTGGGAAGGCCGCCCCAGCCGCCTGAAAAACACCGTCAAACGCAAGGGCAAGACCGGCGCAGTCACCATCCGCATCGATAACGAATATGACCCGGAAAGCTGGCGTGATTATGAGCGGGTCTATGCGCGCAGCTGGAAGCCCGAAGAGGGCAGCCCCGAATTCCTGCGCCAGATCGCAGAGCGCGAAAGCGAGGCGGGCGCGCTGCGCCTCGGGCTTGCCTATATCGAAGGCAAGCCTGTTGCGGCGCAGTTCTGGACAGTCGAAAACGGTACGGCACTGATCCACAAACTGGCGCATGACGAGCGCCACATGCAGGCCTCACCCGGGACCCTTTTGTCGGCGGCGCTTTTCCAGCATGTGATCGATGTCGACCGTGTCAACTTGATCGATTTCGGCACCGGCAACGATGCCTATAAGGCCGAATGGATGGACGATGTGCGCGAGCGATACCGGCTGGAGATGTTCTGGCCGAACCATCCCGCCAACTGGCCCTACATTGCCATCCGCAAATGGCGCGCCTATCGCGCCTCTAACTGACCAAGAAGAGAGAAGAGATGCCTTTCGTTCCCGACAGCGTTGAAACCACGATCCGCGATCTGCTCGTCGATGTTCTTGGCGTCGCCCCTGCCACAGTGGCGGCAATGACCGACGATACCCCTCTGTTCGGTGCGCTACCCGAGCTCGACTCGATGGCGGTCGCAGGCCTGCTGACCGAGATGGAAGACCGGCTGGATATTATGATCGACGATGATGATATCGATGGCGAGCTGTTCGAAAGCTTTGGGAGCCTCGTCGCTTTTGCAAAGGCCAAGGTCCGGGAGTGAGCCAGCGCCCCGATTATCGGACTTACAAGTTTGTAGGGCATGACGAGCATGTCCTCTACTTTGGCGCGGGAGCATCACGCCGGATATTAATCATTCCCCCGTTTTTCGACGAAATGAACCGGTGCCGCCGGATGCTGGTGCAGGCGATGCGCGGGTTGGCGGAGCGCGGCACAGGCAGTTTTCTGATCGATCTTCCTGGGTGCAACGAGAGCCTGGTGGCGCTGGAAAATCAAAGCCTTTCAACGTGGCGCAAAGCAGTCAGCGCTGCTGCCACGCAACTCGGTGCAACTCACATCGCCTCCCTGCGCGGCGGTGCTTTGGTGGACGACGGTACGCCGGATCTGCCGCACTGGCGACTGGCCCCGGCAAAGGGTTCCAGCCTGCTGAAGACGATGATCCGCACCCGGATCGCGGGCGACAAGGAAGCGGGCAAAACGACAAGTGAAGCGGCGCTGATCGAGGCTGCGAAGACCGGGCCCATAGAGCTCGCCGGCAATATGCTAGGCCCAGCGATGGTGGAGGAACTTGCAAGCACCGAACCTGCCGAAGTCGCGCAACTCGCAGTGCGCGCCTTGGGACAGGATATTGCCGGTTCAACGTTATGGCTGCGCGCCGAGCCGCAGGACGATCCCGCCATGTCGGATGCAATCACCGCCGACCTCCACCTATGGAGTGCATCATGCGGCGGCTGACTGGCTTTGATTGCGAAGGCGCTTGGTGTGCTGCATCGCTGGACGAAGGCGACAAAACTGCAGGTCTGCTGATCGTCAGCGGAGGCAATGAGATCCGCAGCGGCGCGCATGCCGGACAAGCGGCATTGGCTGCGCATGTCGCCGCTTTGGGCTATCCGGTGTTCCGCTATGACCGACGCGGGATTGGCGAGAGCGAAGGCGACAATTGCGGTTTCGAAAGCAGCGCGGCAGATATTGCCGCTGCGGTCACTGCCTTCCGCGCACAAGTACTGCATCTCCAGCATATCGTCGCCTTTGGCAATTGCGATGCCGCAAGTGCTCTTGCGCTATTCCATCAAGGTTTGCCCATCGATCGGCTTGTCCTCGCCAATCCTTGGGTGATTGAAACGCAAACAGACGCAGACGCTCCAACGCCACCGTCACCAGCAGCCATCCGCGCGCGATATTGGCAACGGCTGAAAAATCCCCGCAGTCTGGGCGATCTATTGACAGGCAAAATCAATCTAAGGAAGCTGGCATCCGGCATAAAAGCAGCCGCGCAAAACGAGAAACCGAGGGTTTTAGCAGACCGTCTAGCGAAGGCGCTAGCCAACAGCTCAGTTCCCGCAACCATCGTTCTAGCACGTCGCGACACGACGGCAATGGCATTCCACTCGGCATGGCAGAGCGATAGCTTTGATGCGGTGCGCGCTCGGGATAAAGTAACCCTCGAAACATTCGACAGCGCGTCGCATAGTTTCGCGGATTCCGATTCAAAATTGTGGTTGTGCCAGATAATCAGAAATGCGCTCGAACCCACCAACGGGTAAACGCGACATACGGCGAGCCAGTTGTTGATAATCCGTCGCATCTGATACATCCTCTGCACCATTGGTGTTTCGGGAGAGTGGGATGGCAACGCATCCAGCAGTTTCATTTGCGGTCGACGGACAGCCGGAATTCATCACGTACGAAAAGCGCGAAGGCGTTGCATGGATCATGCTGGACCGGCCACAATATGCTAACGCCCAAAATGCTGGACTGCTCGACCAGCTTGATCGGGCATTCCGGGCGGCAACTGATGACCCGGAAGTCAAAGTCATCGTGCTGGGCGGGAATGGCAAGCATTTCTCGGCAGGCCATGATCTGGGTACGCCAGACGACGATTCAAACCAGACCCGCGACCGCAAAGCGATTTGGCACGACCATGTCGGCCTAAAAGGGGCAGAGCGGCAATATGTCCTTGAACAGGATCTCTATCTTGGCCTGTGCCGCCGCTGGCAGGACATCCCCAAACCGACCATCGCGATGGTACAGGGTGCCTGCATCGCAGGCGGTCTGATGCTCGCATGGGTGTGCGACATGATCGTCGCATCAGATGATGCCTATTTTCAGGACCCGGTCGTCCAAATGGGCATCCCTGGCGTTGAATATTTCGCGCATGCATTCGAACTGCCCCCGCGAATTGCGCGCGAGTTTCTGTATCTGGGCCAGAAAATGCCCGCCGACCGTGCCTATCAATATGGCATGGTCAACCGCGTGGTCGCCCGGGACCGTCTGGCGGCAGAGGTTGAAGGCATCGCACACGAAATCGCCGAGCGCCCGCGCTTCGGTCTCGCCATGGTCAAACAGGCCATCAATCTGGTCGAGGATCAGCGCGGCAAAAGGTCAGCGATGGACAGCGTCTTTCACATGCACCACCTTGCCCATGCGCATATGCAATTGACTACAGGCAGCATAGTCGGCGGTGTCGGTGCGAAAGATATCGCAAAGGCCGGTCGAAAGCAGACTTGAAAGTTCGACGCTGCGAATGACCAACTATATCGGAAATTCGTGCGCCGAACTTGGCGCACCATTCCAATATCGCACGCCAAATACACACTATGGCAACGCGTGCGGCTTCAATTTCAATCTTGAATTTTATTGGTAGCGGAGGAGGGACTTGAACCCCCGACCTACGGATTATGATTCCGCCGCTCTAACCAGCTGAGCTACTCCGCCAACCTTGGATGTCCGCGCGGGGCGCTGGACAGGAGGCGGCCTATAGGCATGCGCGTCGGAAGGGTCAATAGCCGGTTTGCAGGCTTTCGACATAGAATAACACCCCGGCGGGTCGCGCCGCCGGGGTGTCGCTTGCGGGTTCCGGAGGACCAGTCACCAGAACCCTGTGGGCTCTTGATTAGCGAAGCAGGTTGAGTACGCCCTGCTGGCTCTGGTTCGCCTGCGCCAGCATCGCGGTCGACGCCTGTGAGAGGATCTGCGCCGCTGCCAGCTTGGTCGATTCAGCCGAAAAATCGGCATCGGCGATGCGCGATTTCGACTCGGACAGGTTGGTTGCTGTCGAGGTCAGATTGTTCACTGTTGCATCAAGGCGGTTTTGCACCGCACCCAGATTGGCGCGCTGGGTTGCAACCGTGTCGATTGCCGTGCTGATCAGCGCCATCGAAGTCGAGGCACCGGCAGTCGTCGACATATCGACGCCGTTGACGCCAAGCCCCGTCGCATTCATCGACACAAAGGCAATCGAGACAGTCTGGCCGGTGTCGACACCGGTCTGGATGCTGAATGTACCGGCGGCGTTAAACAGGTTGGTGCCGTTGAAATCGGTGCGACCAGCGATATCATCGACCTGACCGAGCAGGGCCGTTACTTCGGTCTGGATTGCTGCGCGATCGGAGGTGGCGGTGGTGCCGTTAGCAGCCTGCACCGACAATTCGCGCATCCGGACGAGGATATTCGAAATTTCGCCCATCGCGCCTTCAGCGGTTTGAGCGAGCGAAATACCGTCATTGGCGTTGCGGATTGCCTGATTGAGGCCCCGCACCTTGGCATCCATACGGGTGGCGATAGCGAGGCCCGCAGCATCATCCTTTGCGCTGTTGATACGTTTGCCGCTCGACAGGCGCTCCATTGCGGTGCCGAGCATGTTGCTCGCAACCCGCGAGCTATTCTGCGCCCGAAGCGCGCTGACATTGGTATTGATTGCAGTCATCTTGGTTCCTTTCCGGCTCTTTGGCTGGGGGCTTCCCCGTCGGACGGAGCGGCCACGAAAGCTGTAACGGCAGGATTGGGTACGGCTTTAATTCCGGCGTCAGTTTTCCGACGAGGAGACGGCTGAATTTCGACGGGGTAACGACATGCTTCTGTAATTTATAGCCTTTCTGTTGAATGGCACGCGCATTGCTTTGTCCCGTCTGTACAAGACCAGGACCGCAAAACATGACAGTCATCGACCAGAACAGACTTTTGCAAATGCGATCAGCCATCGTCGCCCAAAACCAGGCTCTGCAGCGAGCAACCGGGCTGGATGGTACAACCACGACCGAGGGTGTATCCGCGCCGTTCAGTCAGACACTATCGGACGCTGTGCGTTCGATTAACGAACAGCAGACCAAGGCCTCGGAACTTTCTGCCGCTTATGAGCGGGGCGAGACCCACGACATTGTTAGCGTCATGGTCGAACGGCAAAAGGCTTCGCTCGGGTTCGAAGCGACCCTTCAGGTCCGTAACAAGCTGTTGTCCGCCTATCGCGACATCATGAACATGCCGGTGTAATCAATGGCCGAGCAAGAAATCATTCCGGCATCTGCGCCACTCGGGAGCACCGCCATACCTGTTGTCGGGGCAGCGGGCCGCTTCGGAGAAATCGCACGCTTTATACGCCAGCCTGCTGTGGCGCGAGCGCTTCCGGCGCTTGGGTTGCTGGGTGTGGCCGGGCTTGCGGCAACCGTTTGGCTCAGCTTGCAGAGCCCGACTCAGGCTCCACTCTATGCCGGGCTGGCGGATACCGACAAAGCCACCGTCGCGGAAGCGTTGCAGGCGTCCGGCATTGGTTATTCGCTGGACCCGGTAAGCGGTGCGCTTTCGGTCGATATTGACCGTCTGCACGAAGCGAAGATGATGCTCGCTGGGCAAGGTTTGCCCAAGGCACAGCCCAGTGGCGATGCGATGCTCGCTGCCTTGCCTATGGGTGCCAGCCGGGCGATTGAAGGGGAAACCCTTCGCGCCGCACGCGAGGCGGACCTCGCCCGCACCATCGAAGCCATCGACGCCGTAAAGATCGCGCGCGTGCATCTTGCGCTTTCCGAACCCAGCGTATTTGTACGTGAAACCAAACCAGCAGCCGCATCGGTGCTGCTGACACTGCAACAGGGCCGCACTTTGGGCGAAGCGCAGGTGCGTTCAATCCGCCATCTGGTCGCTTCCTCCGTACCCGGTCTTAGTGCCGAGCAAGTTTCGGTCATCGACCAATCGGGTGCTCTATTGTCTGGAGCAGACGGCAGCAACAACGCGTTGCTCGACCTGCAAACGCGGCTCGAAGCGCGATATCGCGAAGCATTGGTCGGTCTGCTGACCCCTGTATTGGGGCGCGAAAACTTTTCGATCGAGATCAATGCCGAAATTGATCCCAGCGAAAGTCAGGCGACGCGCGAGAGTTTTCCTGAAGATGGTCGCGCACTGCAGCGAGAAGAGGGCAGCAACTCGCGCAGTGCCTCTCCCAGTCCTGTAGCCATGGGTATCCCTGGGGCGCTTTCGAATCAGCCCCCGCCAGCTACCACCGTGTCAGCGACACCGCCGGACGCGCAAAATCCGGCCATTCCGCAAAACCCACAGGGATCGAGCGAGGAAAATTTTGCGCGTAGCTTCGAGAACGGTCGAGAAATCTCTGTAACGCACCAGCCGCAAGGCCAGCTCAAGCGGTTGTCGATTGCGGTGGCACTGCGGCAAGCCAAAGATGCCAAGGCCCTTTCCGAAGCCGAAATTGCCAAGATCGATACGCTGGTTAAAGGCGCCATAGGATTTAATGCCGAGCGCGGCGATCAGGTTGCAATTTCCGCGCGCCCCTTTGCCGAACAGGTGGCACCGGAAACCGCGCCTTGGGACGAACCATGGTTCTGGCCACTTCTGAGGCAAGCTGGGGGTGCTCTCGCGGCGTTGCTGATTGTCCTGATGATCGGCCTGCCCTTGCGCAAGGCGATGAAACGCAGAGCATTGCAGGCGCACGAGCGGGCTGAACTGCTTCAGACCCAGCTTCTCGAAGCAACCAATGCGCCCTCCACCAAACAGGGCGCTGGCCACGCATCGGACATCACCCTCGATATGATCGAAGCGGCCCCGGGCTATGAAGCCCGTGCGCAACTGGTGCGCGCTTTTGTCCAGCAAGACCCGGAGCGAGCTGCGCACATAGTCCGTCATTTGATGCAGGCAAACGGACGTGGATAGTCAGGTCACCATCGGGGGGACGTCTTCGGCCGCCATTCTGATGCTTCTGCTCGAGGAGAACGAAGCCTCCGAAGTCTTGCGTCACCTGGACCCTGAAGAAGTTCGGGTGCTGGGAAGCGAAATGTACAATGCTGCACAAGCGGACGAATTGACAGTAGCCAGCGCCCTGGGTCGCTTTGTCGATGGCAGTCGAGAGGTTTCGGCTCTGACACCCAGAGCGGATCGGAAAATCCGAACCGTTATGTCCGAAGCGCTAGGCCCTGCCCGTGCCGATAATTTGCTGGCTGGAATATCGCCACAGCGCAGCCGTGAAATATTGACGATGCTTCGCTGGATGGAGGTCGAGGCCCTGTCCACCCTTTTAGCCGACGAACATCCTCAGGTCGGTGCCGTTATCCTATCTGCGCTGCCATCCGAAATGGCAGCGCAGGTGCTGGTCCCGATTGACAATGAACGACAGGCTGACCTGCTGTTCCGAACAGCCCGACTTGGAAGTATTAGCGCTGAGGCGATCGAGGATATCGAAGCCATTTTGGCGCAAGTCGAAAGCGCCCGAAAACCAAGCTCTTCGTTCGCTCTTGGCGGGCAAGGCGATGTCGCAAAAATCGTCAACAACCTGCCGCGGACTGTAGGTGAAGGTGTGTTGCGCATGATGCGCAAGAAGGACAAGCAACTGGCAGCTGCCATCGAAGACGAAATGTTTGTCTTCGAAGACCTCAACCAGCTTGAAGCCAAGTCGCTAGGTGCGGTGCTTCGCGGGGTCGAAGCCGCGACTTTGGCCTTGGCACTCAAAGGTGCGGATTCGGCACTGTCCGATCGTTTCCTCGCCACTATGTCCGCGCGCGCCGCTGAAACGATACGCGACGAACTAACCGAAATGGCCCCGGTGAAACGGGAAGAAGTCGAGGCAGCCCGCAAGGCAATTGTCGCCATTGCCCGAGCGATGGCCGCAACTGGTGAAATCATGCTGGGTGGCAAGAGCGACGACTATGTCTGATACCAGTTTTCAGCCCTTTCTTGGAGACCAACTCCGAACGGAAGACAACTTTCAGTTGTGGCCTGACCGCGACGAAAAGCAACTGCATGTAAGTGCCGAAACCATAGACGAATATGCACGCGGAATGGCGGAGGGGCAGCAGTTGGCATCAGCAGCCTTCGCTGAAGAGCGCATCAGACTTCAAAAATTGCTGGCATCGGCCGAAGCATTGCAGCCCGTTGACACGGATACAATTCGCAATTTGCTTTATGAAACCATCGAGCGCCTGGTCAGCCAGATTGTAGGTCAGACACCGACCGACAGCGAATGGCTGATGCGACAGATCGAGCAAGCCGTGCGCGCCGCTGCCCAAATCGATTCTGCTCGTACTATTTGGTTGCACCCCGACGATCTCGAACTGCTTACCGGATTTGAACTTGGTATCGCATTGAAAACCGACCCGATGCTTGTCCCCGGTTCGCTGCGGCTGGAGACCGACTCTGGCTGGATCGAACATGGCCGGATGATCCTGCTGGATGCCATGCGTTCTGAACTGGGCGGCGGGGGTGGCAAGTGACTGTGCGCCAACTACAGTCTTTATCCGATGCGCTCCGGGCCATGGACTTGCACGGTCTGCCGCCCCGCAAAGTCGGGCGATTGGTGGCGCATGATGCGATGCTGCTCGAAATAGAGGGATTTCCTGCACCGATGATGACACCGGTGCGGATCAATGCCGCCGACGGACGTTTAATCGCCGGCGAAATTGTCGGATTTCGCGGCAATCGAAGTCTGGCTATCCCCTTAACCGCCAACGCCCCCTTTGCGGTCGGTGCCCGTGTGGTCGTTGACGGTGAGGCGGGTCGGGTGCGCTGTGGAAATGGTCTACTGGGACGCATTATCGATGCGTTGGGACAACCGCTCGACGGCGAATCAGAGCCCTCACTTTCGGATAGTTGGCCACTGAATGGAATCAACAACAATCCTCTGAACAAGGCCCGGGTTACCCAGCCATTTGATTGCGGCGTGCGCGCCATCAACGCGCTGCTGACTTTGGGAGAAGGCCAGCGCGTCGCGATTATCGGTGGTTCCGGCGTCGGCAAATCGGTGCTGATGGGACAGATGCTTACTGGTGCAGATTGTGACATCATCGTCGCAGGTTTAATCGGTGAACGCGCCCGCGAAGTCAGCGATTTCGTCGAAACAAAGTTGCCACCGTCCTTGCGCAAGCGCGCCGTTGTGGTCGCCACCGCTGCCGACGAAGCGCCGCTGCTGCGCCTGAAGGCGGCAATGCGGGCGACAGCAATTGCCGAATATTTTCGCTCGCAAGGTAAAAAGGTTCTCCTGCTGCTCGACAGCCTGACACGAATTGCGCATGCACGGCGCGAAATCGGCCTGGCACTAGGCGAACCACCCGCGATGAAGGGCTATCCCCCGTCGGCGCTCGGGCTTATCCCGCAGCTGATCGAGCGAGCAGGCGGTGATCGCCAGAGTGGCGGATCGATCACGGCGCTTTATACTGTTCTGGCCGATGGTGGCGATATGGACGACCCTGTGGTCGACGCCGCGCGGGCCATTGTCGATGGCCATATCCTTTTGTCGCGCAGCCTTGCAGAATCGGGTGTCTATCCGGCGATCGACATCAGCCGTTCGCTGTCACGTACTATGAACGAGACTGCCGATGAAACACATCGCAACGCTGCAATGCGCTTTCGGCGACTATGGTCGATCTATGAAGAAAATCGCGACCTGATTTTAATGGGTGCCTATGCGCCCGGCAGCGATACGCTGCTCGACGAGGCCGTTATTCGGCAATCCGAGTTGCGCGAATTTCTAATGCAGGATGCGCATGATCAAATAGACTTTTGCGAAAGCCGCCATGTGCTCATCGAAGGTTTCGGCGCATGACCCGACGAACCGAACGCGTATTGCGCAAGTACAGGCTGGCGCGCCGCTTGGCACAAATAGCGACGGTAAAGGCCGAGCTTCAAAAGCGATCTTTGGATCAGACAAGACAGCGCCTTGTCGATGCGCAAGCGCAGCTAGTGCAGCACAATACGCAAATATCCGGTGCAGACCTGGCAACACGGTTGGAGTGGTCGGACCGATTGGCCGAGGCAACCACATCGCTCGACATCCCATTAAACGACGCCAATACCAACTGTGCCAACGCAGCGCGGGCAGCAACGCTTGCCAGCGGTCAAGCCGAAATCATCGAGCGAACCCACCATTCCGCAATGCAGAGGCATGCGCGCGACCGCGAACTTCGACAACTGCTGAATCTGCCCATCAATCCCAAGAAGCGAGGTTTGTTGTGATAAGCGTGATGCCGAACACGGCCTTGGTATCGGTCGTCAGCGCGCCGCCGCGAAGCCTGACGATGATTTCGACAGAAATGTTGTTCGAGCAGCATTTGGCAAACGCCGATCAGAGCATTGAGCCAAGTGCGCCCGCGCTTCCGTCGCCCGTTGCGGACCAAATATCTGTACCTACAGAGCCAGCAAGCCCTGAAGTTTCATCCATTTTGGCGCAGCCGCAAGATCTGAAATCGCAGGCCAATCCGGATATTCGAGTGATTCGCAAGTCAATTACGAAAACCGAAAAAATGCATATCCCAGTCGAGGATGAGATGCAGCTCACCGAACGGATAATGCCCTCACCGCACAAACTGGACGTCCTTGCCCCAATAGTCATTGCCGTGGGTGACAGTAGCAATCCTGCAGCTATGCAAACACCACCCAAAGACGCGATGCCAATATCGGCGACAAAATCTTCTGCGGTGCCTTCGGGCGAGAAGGATGGCACATTAGACGAATCACTGGGTTCGCGGGCGACACCGGACTTCTTGATGCATTTACCCGGCGGAGGGCGTTCGGAGACCAGGGCCGTGTCGGCAATGGAATTTCCATCGCTTTCACCAACGCAAGCGCTGGATCTGTGCCATAGCGGCTGGTTCGAGCAAGTCGCCCGAAACATCGTCGACGCGAAATCTAAAGGTGGAGCTCTGATGTTCCGGCTGATGCCGCCGAATCTGGGTAGCCTCGAAATACAGCTCACCCGACACGAATCCGGGCTGGCAATAGAAATGCGGACGAGCAACGAAAACGCAGCGCAAATCATTGCATCGGCAGAGCCTCGCCTAACCGATGAATTGCGTCAACGCGGCGTCACAATCTCTGAATCATCGGTCCAATCTGGAGCCAGTGGCGATGGTCGCCACGCACGAAGCGCGCCAAATCCTGAGCAACTTCCGCCGTTCCGGGAAACTGAACAGATTTCACATCCAGACGAAGATCAGCGCGACGGACGGCCAGCCGACCGCTTTGCCTGATCCGAATGCAAGGAAATGATATGAGTAAGGAATCGAAGGACGAGCATAAAA